>JALOMK010000197.1 GCA_025455505.1 Bacteroidales bacterium | reverse complement strand
ATATTTAATTTTGTCAATATTGATTGGATTGTCTGCATTCGTCCAGGGACAAACTATTGATGTAAATTTTGATGAAATTCAGGGAACGGGTACAAGAAATGAAATTATACTGAGGAGCATTGTCAAGGTCCGGGATATAAGTTAACAATACGCTACAGGCGGACTTTACCTGATGACTCATTACGGCAGCCTTGATGACCTGTTCGAAAAAGAAAACAAGAAACTAATTGATAATCCATGGATTGAGCAAACATGGCGCTTTTGCAGCATATTCTCGACAAATACGGATAATGGGGTTGTGACAGGCCGTAACTGGGATAACCAGAACGTGGGTTCAATAATTGTCAGCCATTATAATCCCGACGACGGTTATGCATCCGTTTCTTTCGCAAGAGCAATTGACATGGGCTTCCCACTGAACCTGGACCTGGGTAAGATCGCACTTACTCCCCTGGGTGAAAGATTGCTCCTCGCACCCTTCTACGCTTATGACGGGATGAATGAGCATGGTTTATGTGCCATGGTAACAGGCATTAATTCTGTTAAAACAGCGCCTAAGGAAGGGAAGGAATCATTATTCATTGGATACATTGTCCGTAAACTTCTTGATAATTCAAGAACTGTTGATGAAGCATGCAAGATTGTAGAGAATTATGTTCCGTTTGATGTGACTCCGACTGAAGTCAATTGCCATTTCTTTGTTTCTGATGCCAGCGGAAAGTCTGTAATTCTCGAATACCAGGACAATGAATGGAAGAGAATTTTCCCGGAGAAGTCGTGGCAGGTAATGACAAACAAAATCATATATAATGTTCCTGAATCAAAGTTAAGGGAAAAATGCGGGAGATATGACAGGATTTCAAAGGTACTTGAGGAAAGTAAGGGAAATATCAGGTGGAATGAAGGAATGAAAATTCTCAGGGACGTTTCACAGGAAGGCACAACCTGGTCAGTCATATATTTACCCAACTACACTGAATTATATTTCTCAGTGTATCAAAGCTGGGATAAGATCTATCACATTAAAGAATTTTAAAACCTGTACATCCATGAAACTGAAGAACTGTTTATTCATCATGGGGTTGTTGCCATTCATTCTCTCGCACGGCCAGCTTCCGGGGATTGAACAGTCAATCCATGACCTTGTGAAAAAACAGACAGAGGCAATATTTGACAGTCTTGTAATTATCAGGAGGGACATTCATATGAATCCCGAACTGCCGGGACAGGAGAAAATGACTTCTGAAAAGATAGCGGCATATCTTGAATCGCTGGGGCTCGAGGTGAGGAAGAAAATCGGCGGCCACGACGTCCATACAGTCATCGGGTTGGGAATAGCAAGTGTGCTGGCCCGTAACCGTGAAAGACTGACTGGTACCGTATATTTCATCTTTCAGCCTTCAGAGGAAAACTACGGTGGCGCAAAGGCGATGATAGACGATGGCCTCTTCAGTATCATTTCGCCAGATGAAATATATGGCTTGCATGTTAACCCAATGCCTGCAGGGATGATCTCAGCAAAACCTGATCTTGTCTATGCCTACCTGAAAATTATAAGAGTTTCATACAAAAATCAGGATGACACTCAAGCTGTTGCCGATTTCACACGTAAAACAATTTCCAGACTACAGGCTGTACGATCTGACAGCACATTCTGGGACAGCAGGAGCCTGGGAGATCCGGTGGCAGGCATTGCAAACCCGAACACTATTTACCGCGATTACCTGGCTGTCGACAAGAACTTTGACGTCGAACTACGTGGCAAAAACCTTGACATCTCAGTGCTGCTGATTGGAACAAACAAGGAACAACTAGACAGTATCCCTTCCTTCGTCGAAAAGCAAATTCTTAGATCACAATATGCCTCCAGCCTGAAGTCAGTAAGCTATGTCACAGAATACCCCACTGTAATAAATGACGGCGATCTTACAGCAAAGTCATTGAATAGCATAATGTCAGTCTATGGGCAGAACATTGCAGTACCCCTCCATGGGGTTATCCCGGTTATGAACGATGACTTTGCATATTTCCAGCAGAAGATCCCCGGTGTTTATTACTTCCTCGGCGGCTCGAATTACCAGAAAGGCATAGTATCAATGCCTCATTCACCCGATTTCAATGTGGACGAAGAGTGCATAATATCAGGAGTCAGATACTTCTCATCGATTATCGCCAATAGGCTTACTTTCAAATAATCCTTCAACAAGATCCCCGATATCAAACATGCAAACTTGCAAATTAGTATTATTTTATAAAATATGTTAATCTGACAAAGCTTGTTAAACAAAACCATTAACCTTATTGTTTAAAGTGTCATATTACATAAGCCCTCAGGAAACCTAAGGCTGAAACATACGATCTTAATGGAATTTGACAGGAAAATTCTTTCATTCCTCGGGCCGGAACTGCTCGATAAGGTAATAAGCGAAGCCTCCCTTAGTAAGATCCCGAAAGGAAGCGAAATTCTCAGGGAGGAGCAATACGTTAAGGCGCTTCCGATAGTTCTTGACGGTCTTGTAAAGGTCTACTCGCGTTTCGAGGAGAAGGAACTGCTGCTGTATTATATCGAGCCTGCCCAGAGCTGCGTCATGACTTTCTATGCCGCGCTTAAAAATGCTCCCAGCAGGGTTTTCGCAGTTACTGAAGAGGACTCAACCCTGCTTCTTATCCCTGTGCAGCATCTTCCAAATCTCCTGAAAGAGTTCCCGGGCTTCAATGAGCTCTTCTTTAACCAGTTCAACCTGCGCTATTCAGAATTGCTCGACACAATCGGTCACCTGCTTATCAACAAAATGGACAAGCGGCTCTATGACCACCTGAAAAAAAAAGCTGCGATGCTTAAGAACAATGAAGTAAGGATGAGCCACAGCCAGATCGCAAATGAGCTTGGCACTGCACGTGAGGTTGTTACACGGGTCCTGAAGAAGCTCGAAACAGACGGGAAGATTGAACAAAATGCCGGCGGGATAAAAATAACGGGCGACTGGTGACTGCGGTCACTGCACAGGCAAAGTGGCTGCCATATCTTTGCAACAAATTAACCAATAAATATTATAGAAAATGAAGAAAAACATGGGTTCAGCAGACAGGATTATCAGGGTGATAGTCGCTGCAGTAATTGCGGTTCTGTTCTTTACTGGTACATTAAAAGGCACTTTGGGCATAATTCTTCTTGTTCTTGCCGGCGTTTTTGTATTGACAAGCGTAGTGAGTTTCTGTCCTCTTTATGCTCCGTTCGGACTAAGCACATGTCCCAAAGAGGCAGGTAAAAGCTAAAAAAACATGCTGCCGACCTGGAAAAATGTGAATGAGAGCAGCCAGGCCACGGCAGTTGTGTAGAGAACAATAAAGGCGGCCCACTTCCAGCTGCCTGCTTCGCGCCGGATTGCCGCAACAACTCCAATGCAGGGGAAGTAAACAAGTATGAAGAGCATGAAGGAGAAAGCGACAACGGGCGTGAAGAGCTTATTCCCCTGTGCATCGGTCTGGGTTTGAATCTTCGAAACAAGTGACTGCTCCGGTGAGGCAGGATCGGTCTGGAACATGACTCCCAGAGTCGATACAACAACTTCCTTTGCAGCTATCCCCGACAGGAGGCTGACACTGAGCCGCCAGTCGAAACCCAGGGGCTGCATTACGGGCTCAATGGCCCTGCCTATAATCCCGATAAACGATGCCGCCTGACGCTCTGTCTTCTGCGCCGAATACAGCTCCATGAGCTGGACTTCAGTTTCAGACTGTATCAGGCCTGAAGCCTTTACCTCCTGCGCGGCCCTGTCATAATCCTTCGAATACTCAACATTTCGCGGGAACACTGACAGGAACCATACTATCACCGAAGCCAGCAGTATCACCCCGCCAATCTTCCTGAGGTAAAGTCCGGTCCTGAAAACAACATGCTTTCCTATACTCCTGAGAGTAGGCACGCGGTAGGGAGGCAGCTCCATCACGAAGGGCACCTCTCCCCTGCTGAAAAAGAAGCGCTTCAGGATTAGGGCAGATGCAATAGCGAAAAGCATCCCCAGCAGATAGAGAATAAACAGCACGAGTCCCTTGTGCGATGCAAAAAAAGCACTGATGAAAAGGATGTACACAGGGAGACGCGCACTGCATGACATGAATGGCGTTATCAGCATGGTTATCAGCCTGTCGCGCCTGCTTTCTATAATTCTCGTGGCCATAATTGCAGGTACATTGCAACCAAAGCCCATGAAGAGCGGGATGAAAGACTTCCCGTGCAGCCCTATCTTGTGCATCACCTTGTCCATAATGAAAACAGCCCTGGCCATGTAGCCGGTGTCTTCCATGAATGAGATGAAAAGAAAGAGTATGACTATATTTGGCAGGAACACAATCACACCTCCCACGCCGCCGATTATCCCGTCGGTGATGAAATCGCGGAAAAGTCCGGGCGCCATGATATCCGATACAAAACCTGAGAGCGCCAGCGAGGCGGTTTCGAGCCATTGTTTCGGATATTCTCCAATGCTGAAGGTGGCATAGAAGGTGAGAAACATGAAGGCGGCGAAAAAGGGGATGCCCAGGTACCTGTTTGTGAGATATTTATCTATGATCTTTGTCCTGTTGTGACTACCGCCGCCGGAGGCTATGAGAGTTTCCTTAAGGGCTCCCGAGATGAACCCGTAACGCAGGTCTGTGATTACGTTCTCGAGAGGGTCGGAATACAGCTTCTGAAGCCTCTGCCTCTCCTTCCTTGCTATTGAAAGTATCTCCTCAGAGTTGACGCATTTGTTAATATGTTCGGGGATCTCGGTCTCACTTTCGAGCAGTTCTATTGCCAGGTAGCGTGCTGCAATAATGTTTGTAAATGGCCTGTTCTCCTCTATCTTGATGCGCGACTGCAACGAGCAGATTGCGTTCTCGATCTCCTCACCGTAGCTGATATGTATGTGGCGAACAACAGGTTCGCGGTTCTCGTAAACCTCGATTATCTTGTCGAATAGCTTCCTTATTCCCTT
>JALOMK010000196.1 GCA_025455505.1 Bacteroidales bacterium | reverse complement strand
TGGCTTCGCGGGCCCTGAAATCGCCTCCCTTTATCATATCATAGAACAGGCGGTACACGCTGTCGTTATCGCTCTGGTAATTCTTTGCTGCATTGATCCCTCCCTGTGCTGCCACCGAGTGAGCCCGCCTTGGAGAATCCTGGTAGCAGAAGCTCTTTACATTGTAGCCAAGTTCACCGAGTGCCGATGCCGCACCTGCACCGGAAAGGCCTGTTCCTATAATTATTATCTCCAGTTTCTTCTTGTTGGCAGGGTTGACAAGTTTCGTATGAGCCTTGTAGTTTGTCCATTTTTCAGCGAGCGGACCCTCGGGTATCTTTGAATTCATTTGAGCCATGGTTGTATATTCCTTTCGTTTTTATCTGAAAAGCCACAGAATTATCGATATGCTTGCAAACCCTGCAGGAATTGCGACTGCATAAACAAGTGCCAGCTTCTTTACCACGGGTGTCCAGATGCGGTGATCGAGACCCAGGGTTTTGAATGCCGACCAGAATGCATGGTACAGGTGGAAGCCGAGCAGGATGAAGCAACAGAGATATATTATGTTATAGGATGTTATGCTGAAAAGGCCATGGGCAATTGAATAGAAGTCTTCGGGATTGCCCTCGACAAGCCCGATTTTTATAAAGTAGAAGTTAAAGAAATGCAGTACGAGGAAAGAAAGTATGGTGGCCCCTGTCCAGATCATGAACCTTGAGAAGAAGGAAGTCTCTGCCTTGCTGCCGCCGGCATAGCCGACCGGCCGTGCCAGCCAGTTCTGGATCTGAAGGGTTATGCCCCAGGTTACATGAATCAGTATTGCTGCCATCAGGACCAGCTCAAAGACTTTTATAAGCGGAAAGGTTGCCATGAAGTGTGCAGCCTTGTTGAAAGGTTCAGGGTCGCTCTTCAGGAGCATGAAGTTTACTGAGAGGTGAACCGGCAGGAAGAGCAGGAGGAAGAGGCCTGCGAGCGCCATTGTAAATTTTTTGGAGATGGATGAAAAGAGGACCTTATTCATTGTGCATCAGGATTTTAGAATTTCGAAGCAAGTCTCAGGATGGCATCCGATGAACCAAAGGTAATTTTATTAAATCAGAAATACAATATACCTTTGGTACCGAAGCGCATTAACATCGTGTATATCACTTTTCGAAATAAAAAGTTGCGTTACAGCGACAAGGGGAGTGGCCCTGTCCTGGTACTGGTTCATGGCTATCTGGAGTCGTCAGAAGTGTGGGATAGCTTTGGGACAGGGCTTGCCGGGGAATTCAGGGTTATCTGTCCCGATCTCCCCGGGCACGGTGAATCGGGCACGCACGGGGAGGTTCACACCATGGAATTCCTGGCCGAATCGCTGCTTCACCTGCTCGATGAGCTGCAGATTGAAAAGGCCTTTATTGCCGGACACTCGCTGGGAGGATATGTTACACTTGCCTTCCTGGAGCTTTACCCTGAGAGGCTTAGCGGCTATTGCCTGTTTCATTCTCACCCCCATGCCTATTCGTTGGAAGCTGCTGAGAAGAGGAAGGCTGAGATCGGGATTGTTGAAAGAGGAGACAGGAAGCTTATAATTCCCGAAAACATAAGGAACATGTATGCCCCCTGCAACCTGGAGAGCATGTCTGCTGCCGTCAGGCACTCGGAAGACATTGCGGAGCTTACTCCTGCCGGGGGAATTGCCGCTGTCCTGCGGGGGATGCTTCTCAGGCCCTCAAGGGTGTGGCTTATTGAAGAGGGGAGGGTGCCCTTCCTCTGGATACTGGGTGAAAAGGACAACTACATTGCACATACTACCGTGACACAGGGCATTTCTTTTCCCCGTGACTCGCAGGTAATATACCTTAAAAATTCCGGCCACATGGGATTTGTTGAAGAGGAGGAAGAAGCACTGAAGATCTTTAGAGGATTCCTGAGGTCAAAGGTTTTGCGGGCTTAAGCCTGGTTTGCCCTGCGCCCTGCGCCCTGCGCTCCCTGCTCCCTGCTCCCTGCCCTGTCGCAGTAACGGTTTTATGCCTTTATGCCGTTACGCCTTTACTCCTTTACTTCTTCAGGAATTGTATTGCATATTTCAGCGTGGGGTCGATGCTCTCCCATATAGGATAGAATCCCTTGTTGTCGAGGGTATTTCTGGCTATGTAAGCCTTGAGCTGAACATGAATTATCTCTCCCGATATCTTCAGGCCCCCGGGATCGGCTTTTACGCCTGCAGCTGCAGCATACCTTACGAATTTGTCGAGCAGCATCTGCCTGTCGAGGTATTTTTCAAACTCGCCGGCTTCAGTGAATTTCTTTAGCGTCTCGCGGTTATCCTCGGTGTATTTCATTGCAAACCTGTAGATAAGCGGTCGCACGCTGAAAAAGTAGGGCGATCCTCCTGTTGTATCTACCGGAATGAACCTGTCAGGCATTATTCCGCCTCCGCCGTAAACAATCCTGCCACCGGGTGTTGTAAATTTGAGGGAGTCGGCAAGGTGAATGCTGTCGGATTCCCGTAATTCCCCATTCCTGAACCTTTCATTCAGGTCGTCATAATACTCTTCGAATCCGTTATTGTATGGTTTCTGTATCGATCTCCCGGTAGGGGTGTAGTACCTTGCGATTGTCAGCCTGAGGCCTGAACCGTCGGAGAATGGAACGGGTTCCTGTACAAGTCCCTTTCCGAAGGACCTGCGTCCTATAATTGTTCCCCTGTCGTTGTCCTGGATAGCTCCTGCCAGGATCTCGCTGGCAGAGGCGCTGAACTCGTCTATCAGTATCACCAGGTCGCCCGTGAGGAATTCCCCGTCACCAGTTGCCCTTGCCTCGCTTCGCGGCTGGGCCCTTCCTTCAGTGTACACAATAAGCTGACCTTTTTCAAGGAACTGGTTTGCAATCTGGATAGCGGCATCCATGATGCCCCCCGAGTTGCCCCTGAGGTCGAGGATGAGGCTTTTCATTCCCTTGCCCCTGAGTTCATTGAGTCCGCTCATGAACTCATCGAAGGTTGTGACCGCGAAGTTGTTGATCTTTATGTAACCTGTGTAATCGTTGACCATATAGCTGACATCCACGCTGTAGATCGGAATCTTGTCGCGCGTAATGTCAAAGTTCAAAAGGTCTTTTACACCCTTTCTGAGAATCTTTACGTTTACAACCGTCCCCCTCTTGCCCTTGAGCATTCCCATAACATCAGTGTCGCTTATGTTTTTACCTGCGACGAGGGAGTCGTTCACGTACAGTATTTTGTCGCCGGCAAGCAGGCCTACCTTTTCGGAAGGTCCACCCGGGATAGTACTAATCACAAGGATAGTATCGGTAAGCATGTTGAAGGAAATGCCTATCCCGTCGAAATTGCCCTGAAGAGGTTCGTTAGCCCTGGCGAGATCCTTTGCGGGGATATAGACCGAGTGGGGGTCGAGTTTTGCAAGTATTGCCGGGATTGCATTTTCGACAAGGTCTTTCCTGTTTACAGAATCGACATAGTTCGATTCGATTATGTTGAGGATTGTTGTGAGTTTGTCATTGCGGGGCCTTATGCTTGCCTGGGGCTGCGCTTCCTGTCCGCCCGGAAGGTATTTACCGATAAGTATCCCGGCGGCAAGGGCCAGGGAGAGCAACAATGGGAGTATTATGCTTCTTCGTGAATTACTGTAATTCATAAATCTCTTTTTCAGGATCAATAAAAACCAGCTCTATTCCCGCCCGCTTCAGAAGATCAAGTCCGTCGGTCTTATGATACCTGTTGCAGTACACTACCCTCCTGATGCCCGACTGTATTATAAGCTTTGCGCACTCCATGCATGGAGATGTTGTGACATATAACGTGGAGTCTTCGCTCGAATTGTTCGACTTTGCAACCTTTGTTATTGCATTTGCTTCGGCATGCAGTACATAAGGCTTTGTGACGTTATTCTCGTCTTCGCAGACATTTTCGAAACCTGCAGGGGTGCCGTTGTAGCCGTCAGATATAATCATCCGTCCCTTGACAATCAGGGCGCCCACCTGCCTTCTGCGGCAGTATGAATTGCGCGCCCAGATGAGCGCCATCTCCAGGTAGCGCCTGTCGAACGACATCTGCTTGTCGCCATAGGGTTTTATGGGATCCTTATCCGCCATTGATCTTAGCCGCAGGGATTAAAGTGCACAAAGATAATACTTTTGCGAATCAATACTAAAATTTTGTTCCCGCCTTGTGCCTCAGTATCTCAACCTCCTCGGCAGTTATCATGTGCCCTTTTCCGGAATTCTCGAACAGGGGTTCCACTGAACTATAGAACTCGCGTATCCTTTCAGGCTCGTCAACAATTTCAATTATGAGAGGCATCTTTTCAGTTATTTCCCAGACTTTGTTGCTGTGAATCTCGCTGCTGGCCCCGTAACCCATGATTCCTTTCAGAACTGTTGCGCCTGCAAGTCCCTGCTTATGGGCGGCATGCACAATTAATTCATACAGCGGAGTGTGACCGGCCTTATCAGTTGAACTGATATAGATCCGCAGCCTTGTGGCCGTTGAAAGGTTTTTCATTTTCAGAATATTTTCGTTAATATCATTCCTCCCAAGGTAGCAGCCAGCCCAAGCACAACGCTTAAGGCAGTGTAAAGGAAGAAGTAGAAAAGCTCACCGTCTCTCAGCAGCGCAATGTTTTCGTTTGCAAAAGTCGAAAAGGTTGTGAAGCCCCCGCAGAATCCAACGGCAAGGAACATCTTCCACCCTGTTGTCAGGAGCGAACTCTTCTCCGAGAATCCGTATATAAGGCCAATAAGCAGGCAACCTGCAACATTGACTGCAAAAGTGCCCCAGGGAAAGGCCGAAGGATACCAGTTCTGCATTGCCCTTGAAACGAGAAATCTCGCAACACTACCGAGAAAACCTCCTGATCCGACAAATAACAAGGTCTTTATCATTTACTTACACTTATAATAAACAAGCGGAGACATAATGAAGTATTATTACTCCGGTGTTTCGGGTCCTGAATTCCTGCTCCTCTATTTCAGCTCCGGCATCCGGGTCAGTACCGGAA
>JALOMK010000195.1 GCA_025455505.1 Bacteroidales bacterium | reverse complement strand
GGGGACCCATCCTGGTTCACAGCCATGTCGGCATTGCCATGGTCAGCAATAATAAGCACATGATAGCTGTGCTTCACTGCGGCATCAGTGACGGCGCCGGCGCATTCATCAACCGTTGCCACAGCTTTTTCAATTGCTGAATACACCCCGGTATGACCTACCATGTCGCCGTTTGCAAAATTAAGACAGATGAAATCGAACTTTCCGCTTTCAATCTCTTTAATCACCGCATCCCTGACTCCATATGCGCTCATTTCCGGCTGAAGATCATAGGTTGCAACCTTGGGTGAGGCTATAAGTATCCTTTCCTCCTTTTCAAATTTCTCCTCGCGCCCGCCTGAGAAGAAGAATGTGACATGTGCATATTTCTCAGTTTCGGCTATCCTTAGCTGGCTCTTCCCTGCTCTTGAAAGAACTTCACCAATTGTATTATCGGCATTTTCCTTCGGATAAATCACATGAAGCCCTTCGAAAGTGGCATCGTAGGGAGTCATCGTACAGTAGTAAAGCGGGATTTTCTTCATCCCTGCCTCCGGCATATCCTTCTGCGTAAGAACTATTGTGAGTTCCTTGGCCCTGTCGTTCCTGAAATTGAAAAACACAACAACATCTCCTTCCTTAAGGGTTCCGAGCGGTTTTCCGCTGTTGTCAGTTACTGCAATGGGCTTCATGAATTCATCAGTGACTCCATCGTCGTATGACTTCTGCATGGCTGCAAGAATGTCAGTTGAAGGAGCTCCTGTGCCGTTTACAAGCAGATCGTATGCTTCCTTTATCCTTTCCCATCTCTTGTCGCGGTCCATTGCATAAAAACGCCCTACAAACGAAGCAACAACACCATTGGAGCCTTTCAGATGGGCAAGCAGGTTACTCATGTAACCGAGTCCGCTTCTGGGATCCGTATCCCTTCCGTCGCCGAAGCCGTGAATGAAAACATTCCTCAGCCCGTATTCCTTTGTCATGTCGCAGAGGGTATAGAGATGCTTGTCAAGGGAATGTACTCCTCCGTCGGAAAGAAGCCCCAGAAAGTGCACCTGCTTCTTATTGTCCCTGGCGTATGTGAAAGCATCCGTCAAAACCTTATTCTGCCTTATCTCGCCGGTTTTGCATTCCTTGTTTATCTTGACAAGGTCCTGGTAGATTATCCTGCCGGCCCCGATATTCAGATGACCCACTTCCGAATTACCCATCTGTCCGTCGGGCAAACCTACATCCTCGCCTGAAGCATGCAGCCTCGAACTCGGGTATGAGGCCCTGAGTGCGCTGAGCCTGGGAGTCGGGACCTGGCTAATAACATCAGATTTTGACCCGTCGCCTATTCCCCAGCCGTCGAGTATCATTAGTAATGTCTTCCTGCTTTTCATATAATCCGGTAAATATTAATATTAAACACCTGCGGCCCGCCCTTGTTCAGGCTTCAGCCGGCAGGCAAATTTAAACAAAATAATCCCTCACAACTCCTGCCAGCAGTTCAGTGTCGGGGCTGAGACCGTCGGCAGTGACCTGGGCCCTTGCATACCATTTCTCCCGTTCTCTGAGCTTCTCAGCTATAAAGGCTGTCAGCTCATCGCCTTTAAGCCCTTTTATGAGGGGTCTCTCATCCCTTGCATTTTCAAGCCTGCTGCTGAGTCCGGCAGGGCTCAGCTTAAGGTAAATTGCAAGTCCTTCCTTCAGCATGTGATCCATGTTATCGCCCCGGCAGGGTGCACCACCACCTGTCGCCACCACAGTTCCTGAACCGCCCTGGATAGTCTTAAGTGCTTCCGATTCAATTTCCCGGAAACGGGCTTCACCATGCTCTCTGAATATCGCCGCGATTGTCATTGATGTTCTTTCCTCGATCAGCCTGTCGAGATCAATGAATTTCCACTGCAGCCTTGATGCAAGCCTCCGGCCCACGGTTGTCTTGCCGCTGCCCATGAATCCGACCAGGTATACTATGCGGCTTTCCGGCATTAGAGTTCGAGCTTCATCTGGGCAGGATCGTCGTTATTCGGATGAGGGAGATCTTCATCCTGATCAGTGTTTGCAGGAGGCGAAGGAGGAGCCACTTCCCTGATAACCTTTGGTTCAATTTCCCTGATATCGTCTACCATAAAGCTTGTCAGCCTCTTGCCCTTTGCCTTGTAGCTCTTGACGCCAATGAATTCGGCAACTTCTATTATCTCTGCTTCCCTCTCCTTGTGCTTTCCACCGAAATGAATCTCAAAGCGCGGGTATTCAACTTCAGTGATGCTCACAAGACGCGAACCGGGCTCTTCATTTATGAAACAGACAGGCTTTTCAGATTCTTCTATCGTAAACCGCTTCAGATAATAGTACTTCTGTTCTTCATCCCAGTATATTACCGAGTATACCTTGCCGGGATGGAATTTTTCAATAATGAGGATATTGTCCTCAAAATGATTGGAAAGATCAAAGCCTGCAATCCTGCAGAATCCTGCCTTCGTTATTACAAGTATCTTGTCATCGGCACTGAACTCGCCAAGGAACAAGCCTCTCCCGTCGACATTTAGCCTGAATACGGCATCGTCGAACCATATCTTTCTTCCTCCGAGTGTTGACAGTCCCTTTTCCTTAAGGCTGATCTTGTGTATGGGATTTCTTGTGAGGATGTTGCCCATCGATGATTTTCCCTTTATCGCAAGCTGACCGAAATCAAATTCGAAAACAAGCTTTTTCAACCTGGCCTTCGGCTTGTGGTGGACTCTTATTACTTCCGCCTCGCCGTTGGGATTGGCGCTCAGGTATACTATCCTTGAACCTGCGCTTCCCCTTGTCATGTTATATTCCTTGTCGCGCGTCAGCCCGGTCACGGCGCATCTCTTAACCATAAGAGGGCCATCCTTCCCGTCCTGGTAAACAATGTTGTAGATTGTCCTCTCGTCATTCTTGAGA
Organism: Bacteroidales bacterium; assembly: GCA_025455505.1. Taxonomy (GTDB): domain Bacteria; phylum Bacteroidota; class Bacteroidia; order Bacteroidales; family VadinHA17; genus LD21. The sequence goes on along the minus strand of JALOMK010000195.1, from coordinate 2,098 downwards.
AAGACCTGGGCATAGAGTATGTCGCTGCCAACAAAGATCTTGTCGTCTACCTTTGTTATAAGATAGACTCCGTCGCGCCTTATGACTATTATATCATCAATGTCGGAGCAGTCGCAGACGAATTCATCCTTCTTAAGACCGGTCCCTATAAAGCCTTCCTTGTAGTTGATATAAAGCTTGGCATTATTTGCAACAACCTTTGTAGCTTCAATTGTATCAAAGCTCCTTATTTCTGTCTTTCTCTCCCTGCCCTTGCTGAATTTCTTTTTTATCTGCCTGAAGTAATTTATTGCAAAGGGAATTATATTCTTAAGGTGGTTATTTACTTCCTCCAGTTCGGTCTCAAGTCCCCTGATATGCTCATCGGCCTTTTTGGAGTCGAATTTTGATATCCTCTTTATTTTTATCTCGGTGAGGCTTATTATGTCATCACGTGTAACTTCCCTGCGAAGCAGTTTTTTGAATGGCTTCAGACCCTTGTCGATTGCGCTGATTACGGCCTCCCAGGTTTCGCATTCCTCAATATCGCGATATATCCTTTCCTCGATGAATATTTTCTCGAGCGACGACATGTGCCACTCCTCAAGAAGCTCATTTTTCCTTATCTCAAGCTCACTCCTTAGCAGTTCCACCGTCCTGTCCGTTGAAAGCTTCAGCATTGTGCTGACTCCCATGAATGAGGGCTTGTCTTCGACAATTACACAGGTATTCGGCGAGATTGAGCACTCGCAGTCAGTAAATGCATAAAGAGCGTCAATTGTCTTGTCGGGTGACACACCCGGGACAAGATGCACTACAATCTCAACGTTTGAAGAGGTATTGTCATCGATCTTTTTGATCTTGATCTTTCCCTTCTCGTTCGCCTTGATTATTGAATCTATAAGTGTTGTTGTAGTCCTGCCATATGGTATTTCGGTTATTACCAGGGCTTTTTTGTCGATCTTCTCGATCTTTGCCCTTACCTTCACGGCGCCTCCGCGCTGGCCGTCATTGTACTTCGATACATCTATCATACCCCCGGTTGGAAAGTCGGGATAGAGCACGAATTCCCTGCCCTGGAGGTAATCAATTGAAGCATCAATAAGCTCTATGAAATTGTGCGGAAGAATTTTCGACGCCAGTCCAACTGCAATACCCTCCACTCCCATTGAAAGCAGTAGCGGAAACTTGACAGGAAGTGTAACGGGCTCCTTGTTGCGGCCGTCGTAAGAAAGTTTCCATTCAGTAATTTTAGGGTTGAAAACAACTTCAAGGGCAAATTTCGAGAGCCTGGCTTCAATATACCTGGGAGCTGCGGCTCCGTCGCCTGTGAGTATGTTCCCCCAGTTTCCCTGGGCGTCAACAAGAAGGTCTTTCTGCCCGAGCTGTACAAGGGCATCGCCTATCGATGCATCACCGTGAGGATGGAACTGCATTGTATGGCCTATAATGTTGGCCACTTTGTTGTACCTGCCGTCATCCATCCTCTTCATTGAATGGAGTATACGGCGCTGAACCGGCTTGAGGCCGTCGTGAAGATGCGGCACCGCCCTCTCAAGAATCACATACGATGCATAATCAAGGAACCAGTCCCTGTACATGCCTGAAAGTGCCGTCACGCTGTGCAGCGCCGAAGGACCTCCGGCATCTTCTGCCCTGGGCTCTTCCCCCGTGATATCGGGATTCAGATCATCAAAATCGGTTTCCATTGCTCCTGCCCTTACTTACTGTTTTTCCTCAACAATGTCCTCCTCAATCCTAAGGTTCCCGATTATGAAGTCCTGCCTGTCGGGGGTGTTTTTTCCCATGAAAAATTCAAGAAACCCGTTAACGGAGTCGTTCTTCTTCATCCTTACAGGTTCAAGCCGCATGTCCTTTCCTATGAAATGCCTGAACTCATCGGGGGATATCTCCCCAAGCCCCTTGAACCGCGTGATTTCGGGGTTTGGACCGAGGGCTGATATTGCCTTCGCCTTTTCCTCCGGTGAATAGCAATAACGTGTCTCCTTTTTGTTCCTGACCCTGAACAGGGGAGTCTGAAGGATAAAGACGTGCCCCTTCCTTACTAGATCAGGGAAAAACTGAAGGAAGAATGTCAGCAGCAACAGCCTGATATGCA
>JALOMK010000194.1 GCA_025455505.1 Bacteroidales bacterium | reverse complement strand
CGCGATATGGTCATAATCCGTGAGTTCGAGACGATGCTCAACACAATAAAGACAACAAACGAATACAAGGGCATTCCCTACAACCATCCCGGTCCCGCCCATCTTTCGATAGGGCAGGAAGCTGCCGCAGTAGGAATGGCTTACAACCTGGATGTTAACGACTATATCTTCGGTTCGCACCGCAGCCACGGCGAGATACTTGCCAAGGGTCTATCCGCGATTTTCAGGCTCGGCGACGATGAGCTCCTCCGCGTGATGAAAAACTATTTCGGAGGAGGAGCACTCAGGGTTGTTGAGAAAGGATTCTCAGGAAGCACGCCTGAACTTGCAGTAAGGTTCCTGCTCTATGGCGCCCTTGCCGAAATATTTGCAAGGGAAAACGGCTTCAACAAGGGACTCGGGGGGTCGATGCATGCATTCTTCACACCCTTTGGCATCTATCCAAACAACGCAATCGTAGGCGGTTCAGGCGACATCTCCGTGGGTGCCGCACTGTACAAAAAAATAAACCGGAAACCAGGAATTGTAGTCTGCAACATAGGCGATGCATCAATGGGTTGCGGCCCGGTATGGGAAGGCATCTGCTTCGCCACAATGGACCAGTACAAAACGCTCTGGGAAGGCGAATTCAGGGGAGGACTGCCCCTCATCTTCAACTTCATGAACAATCTATACGGCATGGGAGGTCAGACGATGGGTGAGACTATGGGCTACGGGATCCTTGCGCGAGTTGGCGCCGGGGTGAATCCCGAAGCTATGCATGCCGAAAGGGTCGATGGCTATAATCCCCTTGCTGTTATTGACGCATTCAGGAGAAAAAAAGAACTTCTGCTCGCAAAAAGAGGGCCTGTCCTTCTCGACACACTTACCTACCGCATAAGCGGTCACTCTCCATCAGATGCCTCATCGTACAGGTCGAAGGAAGAAGTTGAAGCCTGGCAGAAGGAAGACTCGATAGTCTCATTCGGCCGGACACTTGCTGAAGCCGGGATTGCAGCCCCTGAAGAACTCGATGCGATCAGTTCATCAACAGGCCAGCTGATGACAGAGATACTTAAGCTTGCCATAAACGACGAGATATCACCACTGCTTAACCTCGCCGGCGACAGTGATGCAATAGGCAAAATGATGTTCTCCAACTCTCCTGCTGACAGGATGGAGGATGGCGAACCTCTGACCCTCATGCCTCTTGAGGAAAACCCGAGGGTCAGGTCGCTAAAGGCAAAAGAGAGATTCTATCTCGACCACGAAGGCAAAGCTGTATCAAAGGCAAAACTTTTTCAGCTTCGTGACGGAATTTTTGAGGCCATAGCCGACAGGTTTTACAAGGATCCCACACTAGCGGCATGGGGTGAGGAAAACCGCGACTGGGGAGGCGCCTTTGCTGTATACAGGGGACTCACGGAAGCCCTCCCCTACCAGAGACTATTCAACTCACCAATCTCTGAAGGCGCAATTGTCGGCACGGCCATTGGCTATGGAATGTGCGGAGGAAGGGTTATTGCCGAGATCATGTACTGCGACTTCCTGGGGCGCTCCGGCGACGAGGTTTTCAACCAGCTTCCGAAATGGCAGGCTATGAGCGGGAACCTTATTAAAATGCCGGTTGTGCTGAGAGTCTCAGTCGGCTCGAAGTACGGAGCCCAGCATTCCCAGGACTGGACAGCTCTCACCGCTCACATTCCCGGCTTGAAGGTTGTATTCCCGGCAACTCCATACGATGCAAAGGGACTGATGAACAGCGCCCTCCAGGGAACAGATCCTGTCGTGTTCTTTGAGAGCCAGAGAATATACGACATCGGTGAAATGTTCCATAAGGGAGGAGTGCCGGAAGGCTATTATGAGATACCCCTTGGTGAACCAGACATAAAAAAGGAGGGAAAGGACATCACAATCCTGACAATAGGAGCCACACTTTACCAGGCTTTAAAGGCCTCGGAGATACTGGCTTCAAGATACGGAATGGACGCCGAGATAATTGATGCAAGATCACTCGTGCCATTTAATTATGAGCCTGTTATAGCTTCTGTGAAGAAAACAGGCAGGATAGTGCTTGCCAGCGATGCCTCATCGCGTGGTTCGTTCCTGAAGGAAATGGCCCAGACAATTACAGAGCTTGCTTTCGACTACCTTGATGCTCCTCCGGTTGTTGTCGGATCGAGGAACTGGATAACACCTGCCTACGAGATGGAGGAATACTTTTTCCCGCAGCCCTCATGGATACTCGATGCAATTCATCAGAAGATAGTTCCGCTCAGGGATCATAAAACAACAACTGACATGTCCGCCTCAAAGACGCTGCAGCTTAACAGGGAGGGTGTCTGAAAGTACAAGGATTTTTTCGGCAGGACTGCATTTACTATATTTACGCCAAACAATTCAAAAATGGAAAATATAGCAGAAAACATCCGTGCAAAGGCTGGTTTCATTATCGACATGGACGGAGTCATATATCATGGCAATAAACTGCTTGAGGGAGTTCCCGAATTCCTTGAATGGCTTGAGAAATCTGAGAAAAGCTACCTTTTCCTTACAAATTCAAGCGAGCGGACACCACGGGAACTGCATGAAAAACTGAAGAGACTCGGGATAAATGTGAGCGAGGAGCACTTTTATACAAGTGCACTCGCAACGGCAAGTTTTCTTGCGAACCAGAAACCCGGCGGCAGCGCTTTCGTCATCGGTGACGCCGGCCTGATTCATGCCCTCTACAGCGTGGGTTACAGCGTGAACAACGTAAATCCCGATTATGTTGTAGTCGGTGACACTCACAGCTACAATTTCGAAAAGATAGAACAGGCAGTTAATCTCGTCCTCAAGGGCTCCAAACTTATTGGCACAAATCCCGATGTCAGCGGACCCGTGGAAGTTGGAATAACTCCTTCAACAAAAGCTCTTATCGCACCAATAGAAATTGCAACAGGTAAAAAAGCATACTTCGTGGGCAAGCCAAATCCCCTGATGATGCGAAGCGCACTTAAGCGACTGGGAATCAAGAGGGAAGATGCAATAGTAATAGGCGACAGGATGGATACGGACGTAAGGTGCGGCCTTGAGTCGGAGATAGACACTCTGCTTGTGCTAAGCGGAATAACAAGCAGGGAGGGAATAGACCAGTTTCCATACAGGCCCAGGTATGTCCTGGGAGGAGTCGTTGACCTTGTCCGGTAAAAGTCAGATGACAGAATCAGAGGAGTATCGGAAGGAAAGGAAGGAAGTTGCCGGCTTTATGAGGCGACTCTACAGGCAGCAGCTGACGACAACCTCGGGAGGCAACATCAGCTGCAGGCTTAATGACGAAATAATTGCTTTGACTCCGTCAGCCACAGACAAGGGAAGGATGAACTGGAAGGAGGTGGCACTTATTGGCATCACAGGAGAGAATCATAGTCAAGGCCTCAGACCATCCATAGAGAGCGAAATGCACCTTGCAGTTTACAGGAAGCACCCCGGGGTGAATGCCATTGTTCATGCTCATCCTCTCTTTGCCACTGCCTTCACAGCAATGAAGTGTAAAATAGAAACTAATCTTACTGCGGAAGCCTGTGCTATCCTTGGCGAGCCTGTATTTGTGCCATACGCCCTGATGGGATCGGCTGAACTCGCCGAAGCAGTATCTGAAAATCTGTTTCAGAACGGGATACTGCTCCTTGAAAATCACGGCATAGTTGCTGCAGGCCAAAGCCTTCTCCAGGCCTTCGACAGGCTTGAGGTACTCGAAAATGCAGCAAGAATGACATTTATTACAGAGTCAATGGGAAAGAAATCACCCCTTACACCCGAAAGGGTCAATGAAATAAACAGGCTCTTCAGATGATAAAGGGGATACTCTTTGATATGGACGGAGTGCTTGTGGATTCGGAAGAATACATCTGCAGGGCAGGAATCATGATGTTAGGCGAATATGGGATCAAGGCCCTTCCTGAAGATTTCGTCCCATTCACAGGGATGGGTGAGAACAGGTATCTCGGCGGTGTCGCTGAAAAATACGGGCTCAATGCTGACATTGAAGTTATGAAGGCCCGTGCCTACGACATCTATGATGAGATCGTAAAGGGGAAACTCACTGCCCTTCCGGGGGCAAAGGAGTTCATCCTGCACTGCAGGAGCAAGGACATGAAACTTGCCCTTGCAACGAGTGCCGATACCGTAAAGATGATGATCAACCTCAGGGAGATCGGCCTTGCGGCTGAAACATTTGACGCGATTGTTACAGGACTGGATGTCGTGAGAAGGAAACCCTTTCCTGACATCTATCTGAAAGCGGCATCGGAGCTGGGACTTAAGCCTCAAAACTGCCTTGTCGTTGAGGACGCTGTGAGCGGAATAAGGGCCGGAAAGACAGCAGGATGCCGCTGCCTGGCGCTGACAACTTCCTTCGGGGCCGATGAACTGGGTGAGGCTGACTGGATATGCAGTTCACTGGGAACGGTACCTCAGGAGGTCCTGATGCTCCTTGATTGAAATATTAAGAAGTGTAAACTTGAATTTAATAATACTAATCTGATTTTATATGAAATACAATAGTCTGGGTACATCGGGAGTGAATGTTTCCGAGCTTGCTTTCGGCGCATGGGCAATAGGAGGATGGATGTGGGGAGGAGCCGATTCGAGGGAAGCCGTGAATGCAATTGCAGCAGCAATCGATAACGGCATGACGACAATCGACACGGCAGCTGTCTACGGTTTCGGGCTGAGTGAGGAACTGACAGGCAAGGCAATCAGGGGAAGAAGAAACAAGGTTGAAATTCTCACCAAGTTTGGTCTCGTGTGGGATGTTCCAGTCGGAGAATTCTTCTTTAAATCGAAAGACAACTCAGGGAAGGATATAGACATCTACAGGCTTTCATCAAAGGAGAGGATCATGAGCGATGTAGAACTGAGCCTTCGACGCCTTGGCACCGACTACATCGACCTTTACCAGATACACTGGCCCGATCCGGCAACACCCGTTTCAGAAACAATGGAAGCCCTTGAAACTCTTGTCAGACAGGGAAAGAT
>JALOMK010000193.1 GCA_025455505.1 Bacteroidales bacterium | reverse complement strand
AGTTCTACACTCTTCTCGAGGAAAACAAATTCTATCCGAAATCATCCCAGGTTAATGAGAAGGCCTTTGAAAATGTTTATTCGCACCTCTCTTCGCATTACGATTCAATCATAGCTATTCACCTGAGCGACAAGCTTAGCGGCACATATAACAGCAGCAGAAAAGCCGCCGAATCGATAAGCCGGGAATTCGGCAAGCCAATCTCGGTAATTAACTCTAAAAATTTATCCGGCGCCCTCGGGCTGATTGTTTTGCGAAGCGCCAGGGCCATTGAGGAAGGGCGATCCCACGAAGACGTCGTAGCAATGACTGAAAAATGGGTCAGCGACACGAGGATCTTCGTAAGCGTAAGGGATATAAAATACCTTATCAGGGGAGGCAGGCTTTCTGCCTCAAAGGGCCTTATAGCCAGGATCCTGAATATAAATCCGATCGTATCAATAGATGAATCCGGTAAAGCCATCGTCTTCGACAAATCCTTCAACCAGAAGGCAAATATGGAAAAGGTGATGGGGCATATAAGAAAGATTTCAGGAGGGCGGAATATCTGGAACTACATTGTTCTTCACGCCAACAACAGCGAGGCAGCCTCATGGTATTCACAGAAGATGAGCGCTCTCACTGAAAAGGAACCAGCCTCTGTAGTTAACATTTCCCCTATAATCGGAGCCAACGCCGGCATAGGTGCTGCAGCGGTCGCCCTAATTTATGAATAAACTTTCAGGTCATGAGTTTTTTCGGACCTTACCTGCATGCCCTGGCTGTGATACTGTCACTGATGACAGTGCTCTGGATAGTAAGCATCTTCCTGAAAAACGTAAGCATAGTCGACATCTTCTGGGGTTTCGGCTTCGCGGCAGCTGCAACCGTATATTACTTTTCATCGCGTGGCGAAGACTCAAGCAGACTGCTGGTACTGACACTTTGTCTTGCCTGGGGTCTGCGGCTTACTGTATATCTCGCCATCAGGAATTCGGGCAAGGGTGAGGATTTCAGGTACAGGGAATTCAGAAGGAAATACGGCGAACACAGGTACTGGTGGATAAGCTATTTCCAGACCTTTCTCCTCCAGGGGATTCTTATGTGGCTCATCTCCGCTCCGCTCCTTGGCGCAATGCTCAGACCAGTCTCCGGAAGCCTGAACTATATCGACTATATAGCCCTTGCTGTCTGGATCATTGGCTTTACTTTTGAAGCCGGCGGCGACTACCAGCTTGCAAGGTTCAGGTCAGATCCCTCAAACAAGGGGAAAGTTCTCGACAGGGGGTTCTGGAAATATACAAGACATCCCAATTATTTCGGCGATGCAGCCGTTTGGTGGAGTTTCGGACTGTTCTCCGTCGCTTCCGGATACTACCTCCCTGTCCTCGGCTCAATCCTTATGACTGCCCTAATAATTAAAGTCTCCGGTGTCGCACTCCTCGAAAAAAGCCTAAGGTCTCAAAAGCCCGAATACGCGGAATATGAAAGGAAGACAAGCTCTTTTCTTCCCTGGTTTCCCCGCAAATAGTCGGCATCCCGCTTCAACCTGCTGTAATACAGTTCTGCAAAGCCGGTGCAAAACACCGCTATCTCTTTAAATTTTATTCCTATCTTTAATTCTGAGAAAAAGCAGATAATTAAACTGAAATGAATAATTGTTCACGAAGACTGTCGCTGTCAGTTCTTCTTGCTGCGGCAGTCCTTTCTGCCTGCCTGTCCCAGGGTCTGCCAAAAGAATTTATCGATCCGCCGCGTGAATTTTCAGTGATGCCCTTCTGGTTCTGGAACGACACCCTCCGGGAGGATGAAATTGTAAGACAGATTGCCGATTTTGAGGCCCACGGTGTGTATGGATTTGTAATTCACCCACGGATAGGGCTGCCGCGGACAATGACCTGGCTTTCCGGGGACATGATCCGCTTCATGAAGCTTGCAATAGAAGAAGCCGCCAGGAGGAACATGTACGTAATCCTTTATGACGAGGGCATGTATCCTTCAGGCTCATCGGGAGGCCAGGTTGTTGCCCGCAATCCGGATCATGCGGCACACGGATTTGCAAAAACCGACCTTAAGCCTGACCAGGAATTCAAAGTCCCGGGAGGAAGCACACTTGTCAGAATAATAACCAGGCCCGACGGCAGCCGCGTGGCTGTAACTGAACAGCCTTCGGGAGGGGTAATAAGGGGGCTGCACTACCTGGGCGAAGGAACACAGAAACTAAGGGAGGACACCCCTCCTGCAGGAGACATACTCAATCCCGAAGCGGTAACGAGCTTCATGGATCTTGTTTATGAAAGATATTACAGGGAATTCGGATCATTTTTCGGCAAAACAGTCATAGGTATATTTACAGACGAACCTTCGACGCTGGGGCGCGGAAGCGCCAGGGGCATAGTCCCAGGGAACATAGCACTTCTCGGCCAGGTCAGAAAAATTCTCGGATACGATTTCAGTCCTTACCTTGCCGACCTGTGGTATAACGACACCCCCCTTTCCGCAAAGCGCCGGGCCGATTATCACAGGGCAATCAACATTTGCCTTGAAGAAAATTACTATAAACGACTCAGTGACTGGTGCACAGGCAAGGGTATTGCGCTCATGGGCCATCCGGCAGGATCAATGGATATCGGAGCTGAGAGATACTTCCAGATGCCGGGACAGGACCTTGTGTGGAGATATGTTGAACCCGGGCCCAAGGCTCTTGAAGGGCAGCATTCGACAATGGCGAAATGCGCCTCCTCGGCAATGATCCATCTTGGAAGGCGACGCAACACGAATGAGCTCTACGGGGCCTACGGCCATAATCTTACTTTCAGCGAAATGGAATGGCTTGCCAGCTGGTGTTTCGTCAGGGGACATAATCTTCTCATACCACATGCCTTCTATTATTCCGTGCGTGGTCCCCGTCTTGACGAACGACCGCCTGATGTCGGTCCTAACGCTTTGTGGTGGAGTGCATATAAACCCTATGCTGATGCAAGCAGGAGGCTGAGCTGGCTGAACACCGACTCGAAGCATGTGGCAGACATAGCCATACTGTGCGAGGCTGAATGGCTCCCCGACAAACCAGCCAGAACCTGTTTTGAGCAGCAGCGCGATTTTAATTATCTCGAGATACGGCATCTCTGGGAAAATGCAACTGTAGATTCCGACGGCCTGCATATAAGCGGGATGGATTATTCTGCCCTTATTATCGATTCCCTCTTTACTGTACCGAAAAAGGCAAAGTCAAAACTCAAAAAACTTGCAGCAGGCGGTCACCTTGTTATCAACGGCAAATCTCCGCTGGCTGCGCGCTTCCCGAAGGCCTTGGTTTACAATGATCCCGAGAGCCTTGTTGCTGCAATAAACAGGCTCAGCACCCCTGACCTGGAGTTGTCACCTGCGGCAGCCTCAATAAGATACAGGCACCTTATCAAGGGAGATGACCACTTCTATATGCTTTTCAATGAAGAAGACACAGAAGTCACAGTGCATGTCCAGGTTAGCGCCCAGGGTAACAGGCAGCTGCTTAATCCATATACAGGTGAAGCCGCCAATGTTGGAAACGATGAGGAAATAAGCTTTAAACCTTACGAACTAAAAATACTGAGAGTAAACAATTATTTCAAACTTCCACCAATCTGACAATAATAAATATGAAAACCGGAAAAACCTTAATGCTCCTGGCAGCGATCTTTCTATTTTCATGCCAGGAAAAAACAGCACAAAAGACATATAAGGCGGATGTCATAATATATGGAGGCACTTCGGCTGCAGTAACTGCCGCTGTCCAGTCGGCGCGGATGGGGCACTCCGTGCTTGTGGTTTCGCCCGACACGCATCTAGGCGGCATGACAACCTCGGGTCTGGGATTCACAGATACAGGAAAGAAGGAGGTGATAGGGGGACTTGCCCGTGAGTTCTACCAGCTACTTTACAAACATTACATGAAACCGGAGTCATGGACCTGGCAGAAACAATCGGAATACGGAAACCGGGGCCAGGGAAATCCGGCTATCGACGGCGATAACCGCACAATGTGGATATTTGAACCTCATGTGGCGGAAGAGGCACTTGAAACAATGCTTAAGGAAAACAATATTACTGTCTTCCGCGATGAATTGCTGAATCGCGACAGCGGGCTTGTTCTGAAGGACGGGTCGATAATTTCGTTTACGACACTTAGCGGCAAAGTCTTCAGGGGAAAATACTTCATCGATGCCACCTATGAGGGCGACCTGATGGCAGCAGCCGGTATAAGTTATACCGTTGGCAGGGAAGCCAACAGCCAGTATGGCGAAGAATGGAACGGGGTACAGAAAAATGTTTTCCATCATGGCCATTACTTCAAGGATAAGGTTGATCCCTACAAGGTTCCAGGAGATCCCTCGAGCGGTCTTCTTCCGCGGATATCGCCCGAATGGCCCGGAGAAAACGGCACTGCCGACAAAAAGGTCCAGGCATATTGCTACAGGCTTTGCCTTACAAGACACCCGGAAAACAGGGTGCCCTTCACAAGACCTGAGGGATATGACAGCACTCAGTATGAACTTCTCGTAAGGGTGGCAGCAGGACGATGGAATGAATTTTTCAATAAGTATGACCCCATCCCCAATCTTAAGACCGATGTCAACAACCACGGACCGGTAAGCTTTGACAATATAGGCATGAACTGGGACTACCCCGATGCGACATATGAGAGGCGTGAAGAGATACTGCAGGAGCATATCACTTACCAGAAAGGACTTCTTTACTTCATGGCAAATGACAAAAGATTGCCGGCTGAAGTAAACGCAGCCATGAGCGAGTGGGGTTTTGCAAAGGATGAATTTACCGACAACGGGCACTGGCCTTACAACATTTATGTCAGGGAGGCACGCAGGATGATCGGAGAATATGTTGTGACTGAAAACGACGTGCTCTGCAAAAGGGATGTCCCGCACCCTGTAGGAATGGGTTCGTATACAATGGATTCGCATAATGTCCAGCGCTACGTCACCGAGGAAGGGTATGTCCAGAACGAGGGCGATCTCGGCATAAAGACACTTAAACCGTAC
>JALOMK010000192.1 GCA_025455505.1 Bacteroidales bacterium | reverse complement strand
TATAAGTCAATTAACCTGGCAGATATGAAAACCTCACCTGAAAACGGCATTTCGAGCGAAAGCAGGAGCATAGATCTTATAATCAAGCTTTTGCTCATACTTCTTCTACTGGTCTGGTGCGCAATGATAATACTGCCTTTCGTCGTTCCTGTTCTGTGGGGCATTATCCTTGCCGTTACCCTGCATCCCCTCTACAACCGTCTCCTTAAACGTGTAAAAGGCAGAAAGGGCCTTGCCGGATCAATAATTACAATTCTTATGCTTGCCTTGCTGTTTGTTCCCTTTGTCTGGCTTGTCTCTTCAGTTATAGGCAGCGCAAGGGATTTCGTAAATTCGCTTCGCGAAAACACTCTTGTCATTCCGGCCCCGAAACCGGAGGTTGCCGACTGGCCCCTGGTGGGCGACCCGATATTCAACGCCTGGCAGTCGCTTTCAACAAACACGCAGGCAGCCGTTGTACAGTATAAACACCAGGTACTTCAGATAGGCGACAAGCTTCTTGTCACGTTTAAAAGCGTGACTTCAAATTTCCTGATGATGGTCCTTTCAGTTGTAATTTCCGGGGTCATGCTGACAAACAGCGAAAAATCTGAAAAATCAATAAAATCCTTTGCCTCCCGCCTGGGTGGCGGAAGCGGTGAGGAGTTCTCCTCGCTGGTTGTTCTAACTATCAGAAATGTCGCAAAGGGCATACTCGGGGTTGCTTTCATCCAGTTTGTACTAATAGGGGCCTGTCTCATACTTGCAAAAGTGCCGCTAGCCGGGTTATGGGCAATTGTAGTATTCCTGTTTGCAATGGTGCAGCTGCCTGTTGGAATCGTTGCCATACCCATAATTATCTATCTGTATTCGGCCAACGATCCGCTGCCCGCTACTATATGGTCAGTTCTTATTCTTGTGTTTGCAATGAGCGATGCGGTACTCAAGCCGCTGCTCATGGGAAAGGGAGCTCCGGTTCCGATGCTTGTCATTTTCCTGGGGGCAATCGGGGGTATGATAATGTCTGGATTTATCGGGCTTTTCACCGGTGCCATCGTACTGTCGATCGGATACAAACTTATTCTGATATGGCTGGGCGGCGGAATGAAGGAACATATCCCTTCCGCAAAGAATGATTAAGGCATTCTACCCCTGGGAGCAAGGATACCTCTTTACGTTTCCCTGACAGAGCAGGGAAAAACTCTATATTTGTGTACCACGGTTGGATAGCCTTTACTAAAATGACGAGATTCAGATTATTTGTTTTCTCTTTGCTGCCGGTCGCTGTTTCGCTGTTCCCGACCTGCCTCCCCGGCCAAAGCAATGCCGATGACACTGTCATGAAGGTTACTCTCAGGGAAGTCATCTCCCTGGCATTGAAAAACAACCTTGAACTCAGGATGGCCCGGACCGACAGCGCCATTGCCCGGGAAGAAGTACTGCATGCAAAAATGGCAAGAACACCATATTTGTCGGGCGGCATCAACTATAACTTTATTGGAAATCCGGTTCTGTACCGCGACTTTTATTCGAATGACACCACTGTCAACTACCTCGATCATCATGCAGGCTGGGAGGTAATTGCCGGAATTCCTATCTACAACGGAGGGAGGATCTCGAATAACATAGAACAAAAGAAGCTTGTCGGGCTCATACAGGCAGAGATACTTAAAATGACCGAAGCAGAAGTAAAACTGGAGGTAATACGGCAATTCTATAACCTGATCAAACTATACCGCGAGAGCGAAATAATCGAAGCAAACATTAAAAGCATCGAACTCAGGATAAGACAGCTTATTTCCAGGGTTGCGAACGGCCAGAACCTCATAAGCGATCTCAAGCGGACAGAGCTTCAGCTTTCGAATTATCAGATAGACGTATTCAGGACGCGGAATAACATTGCAATTATAGCCAACTATCTCTGCATTCTCAGCGGGATCGAAGGCTCCCCCATGATTGTACCGGCCGAGACCGTACTCGAAGTTCCTGCCGACACTCTCATCTATGAGGAGTGCCTCAGCGAGGCAATGAACAACAGGTATGAGCTTAAGCAATCGCAGCTCAACATGCAGCTTTCGGAACTCAGCCTCGATATGTCGAAGAGCCTCAGGCGCCCTATTGTCACAGGCAATGCCCTTTACACATCACAGTATCCCGTGCCGGGCACTTTTCCGCCTCAGCCCGACATACTCAACTACTGGGCAGTGGGACTTGGTGTATCATACGAGATATCGAGCCTGTACAACGCCGGGCACAGGATAAAATCGAACAGGCTACAGATAGAGAAAGACCAGATACAGATAGAAAACGTACGGAATGCAATAGACCAGGAACTTAAAGTAGCATTCATCAGGTTCGTAGAGAGCAAGAGGAACATCGAATCGTATAACAAGAACGTCGACCTTGCCATAAGCAACTATAAAATTGTAAAGAGCAAGTACGACAACGAATTTGCACTTATAATTGACATGATCGATGCGGAGGTCCAGGTCAACGATGCCCAGCTGTCGCTCAACAATGCAATTATCGATGCAATAAACCAGTATTATTCATTGCTTTACGCAATGGGAAAACTAAACTGACATACAATGACCGAAGAAACCAATAAGCCAGCCGGGGAAAAACCGAAGAAAAAATACAGGTATTCCGAAATTGCCGCTGTCATTTTACTCGTGGCGGGCTCGCTATGGATAGTTTCGCTCTTTCTTGATTTCAGCCTGCACATAAAAACAAACAATGCCCAGGTCGATGCCGATCTCGTGGCCGTCACATCGCGCGTTTCGGGCTTCATCAGGGAAATCAGGTTTGATGCATATAATACTGTCAATAAAGGAGATACACTGGTCCTGCTCGACGATGAGGAATTTGCAATCAAGGTGGCCCAGGCCGCTGCCGATCTTGAACTGGCGCGAGCCAGTCTCCGTGTTGCCAGGCAGGCCGTGGTTACCTCAGAATCGCAGGAAGCCTCCGCAATTGCCAGGCTGCAGGGTAACACAGCCAGCCTCGAAAGGGCTGAAAAGAATTTCAGGAGATATGAGAACATGTTTGCCGATTCAGCGGTGACCCGAAACCAGTACGACCAGGTGATAGCTCAGTGGAAAACCGACCAGGCCTACCTTGAGGCAGGAGAGAAGGAAGTTCTTGCCAGCAGGTCGGCAAAGCAGCAGAATATTATTAACGTAGGTGCTGCTGAAGCGTCGGTAAAAAGAAAGGAGGCTGATCTGAATGCAGCCATGCTGCAGCTCTCCTATACTGTTATCGTGGCCCCGGCAGATGGCATAGCCGGTGAAAGGACAATTCACACGGGCGAACTTGTAAATGTGAGCCAGGTTCTTCTCGAAATGGTCCTTCAGAACAAGAAATGGGTCACTGCCAACTTCAAGGAAACCCAGCTTAGCGGCATAAGGGCGGGACAAAAGGCAATTATCGAAGTCGATGCCCTTGGCGGGAAATCATTCAATGGGATAATAAGAAACCTTTCACCGGCAACAGGTGCCAGGTTTTCAATGGTGGCACCAGACAACTCAACTGGAAACTTCGTGAAGATCACCCAGAGAGTGCCTGTGAGAATTGAATTCGAAGCCGAAGGGCCAGAGCTCGTCGAGGTAAGACCCGGCATGAACGTTACTGTCAGGATCAAAAAATGACCGCTGATGAAATGGCAAAGGGGTGAACTTTTAAAGGTTATCGGGCTCTATCTCCTGATAATCCCCTTCTTCAACGCCCTCAATGCCACGGGATATCAGAATCCCCAGATCCAGGGCTATTTCGGGGCCTCCGGCACCGAAATCATGTACATGAACATCATTCCGATGTTCGTTCTTGTCGCCGGGATTCCGCTTGCCCTTGTCCTGGCCCGCATGTTCCCCCTGAGATCGCTCATGTACATTATAATAATCCTGTCGTTTGCAATGAACACATTGTCTGCATTTGCATCTGGGATCTTCCTTTTCACCTTATCCAGATCGCTGCTCTCATTCCTTACAATATTCGGCATATTGGCTGCCCTGATACCCATAGTTATGAAATATAACCCTGCACTCAATATGGCAATTATGTACGGGATTGTCCAGTTCATTATACAGGGGAGCGCCCTTCTATATAAATACCTGGGAGCACTTTTCGCACATATATACGATTGGAGAACATCCATCCTGCTTGTCAATATCAACTTCCTGCTTTGCATTATCCTCACATGGATATTCATTAGGAAAAATGATCCTCCGCCGAAACATCCCTTCAGTTTCGATTTCAGGGGCTGGGGCATCATGGTACTGTTTCTTCTGCCCTTGCTCTTCCTTACGGCGGAGGGTCAGAACAGGGATTGGTTCACTGACACCGGGGTGAAGATAGCTTCCGCTTCGGTTCTGCTGGCCGGTGTGCTGTATTTCCTCCATGCCAGGAATACGGCAAACCCGCTTATCGACCTCAGGGTATTCAGATACAGGAATGTTATCGCAGGAACCTTCCTGTTCTTCCTCACAGGGGCGATCAATGGAACAGGCAGCGTCATTCTCGGTTTTATGGGAGGAATACTGGGCTTCGATGATCTTTATATGGCCCGGACACACCTTTTTACTCTTGCAGGAATTGCCATTTCAGTCCCGGCCTGTACATACCTGCTGTATAAAAGAGTCCACCTTCAGGTTGCAGCCATTGCAGGGTTCGTCGCATTCGCGCTCTTCCATCTGCTTATGCATTTTCGCTTTTATCCCGGCATCTCGTCTTTCGACTTTATGTGGCCCCTGATATTCAAAGGCTTTGGGATTGGTTTCCTGTATGTCATGAGTTCGCTCTATATATCGGAGAATGTGCCAAAAGCTCTCAGCACATCGAGGATGATGAGCGGTGTCATCGCAAGGGTAGTGTTTGCACTCCTTCTGGGGGCCTCGGTGCTGAATACGATGGTTTCGAAATTAACTGTAATGCATAACACAGGGATCAGCCAGCAGATTACAGCCGGTAACAGGGAAGCTTCAGAAAAACAGGAGAATACAAGAAAATACTACCTTATCAAGGGATTGAAACCTTCACAGGCACCGCACGGATCCTGCCCGG
>JALOMK010000377.1 GCA_025455505.1 Bacteroidales bacterium | reverse complement strand
GGATTCTTACAGTCGGATTTGCCCCGGGCAACACTTCGGGCAGGAACACCTCGGCAGGGCAGGTTGCCGATGTTATCAATACTTCCGGGATGTATTCGCTGGTGCGCCACCCTCTTTACCTTGGTAATTTTTTCATGTGGCTCGGTCCGGTGCTTTTCCTGAATTCGGTCTGGTTTATTATTGTTTTCTGCATGTTCTACTGGCTGTATTATGAGAGGATTATCTTCGCCGAAGAACAGTTCCTCAGGAGGAAGTTCGGAGATTCATATGACGAATGGTCGGCAGGCGTGGCCCCCTTCATACCCCTGTCGTTCAATTATAAAAAGCCATCCCTTCCCTTTTCTCTAAAGAGCGTCCTGAAAAGGGAATACAACAGTTTTGTAAATATTTTCGTCATATTCACACTGCTCGATTTCTGCAGGAATTATTTCCTCAGCGGGCATATCTTTATCACAGGCATGTGGATGTGGATTGCAATTGGAGGAGTAGCTGTCTGGATTGCAATAAGGCTTTTACATAAAAAAACCTCCCTTCTCGAAACGGAAGGAAGGTAGTTTCATGCTATTTTACAATTCCTGTTCGGGGTCAGTCGCGGCTGGCGCCCGTAAAAATCATTACATAGTATAGAAGGGTTGCAAGTGAACCCAGGGCGGCCACCACATAAGTATATGCAGCCCATTTGAGAGCATCTTTTGCCATGTCGTGGTTCTGGTACGATGTTACGCCTGCATTCGAAAGCCAGGCGAGGGCTCTCTGGCTTGCGTTTATCTCAACAGGAAGAGTGATGAAGCTGAAGACGGTTGTGAGGGCGAACAGGACTATTCCTGCAAAAAGAAGAGCGGGAAAGGTCTGTACCATCAGTACGCCGGCAAGCAGTATCCACTGCACCCATTTCGATGAGAAACTCACCGCCGGAACCAGCTTCGACCTGAAGTTCAGCCAGGCATAGGCCTCAGCATGCTGCACGGCATGGCCGCATTCATGTGCTGCCACCGCCGCAGCAGAAATGCTCCTTCCGCTGTAAACCTCGGGACTGAGATTCACAGTTTTGTCGGTGGGGTTGTAATGATCGCTCAGGTGACCCTGCACGCTCACAACCTTCACGTCAAAAATGCCGTAATGGTTGAGCATTCTCTCTGCCACTTCGCGACCTGACATGCCGTTGTCGAGGGCAACTTTAGAGTACTTTTTGAATTTCGACTTGAGAGTCAGGCTTACTATCCAGCTCAGGATCATGAAGCCTATAAAAATAATCCATATGTTCATAACTGTACTTTCCTCCTTAATTTTGGTTTACAATATAACATCAAAAAGGCTGCCATGTTCAATAATGGCTGACTGCTTGTCATTTTGTCAGTGCGATATACTGAAATGCCTAAATATTATCTTTGCAGGATGACAGAAATTCTTAAACGCGCCTTGTCTTTGATTCTTTCACTCGATGCCCTCAGGCTTCACGGACCATTTCACGGACTTCTGATGGGAACAGGAAGGATACTGAGATGCAGGCCCGGCGGAACTCACGGTTACGACCCGGTTCCCCTTTTCAGATTCAGGAGATATCGTCCCCTTTCAGCTTTCCTGTCGTCATACAGGAAAGAAAACAGGCTCAGGCAGAAGTAATCTCAGAAGTTGAGCTCATCCTTCAGCAGCTTGTACCCGGCCCTGCTCACGGGAAGCTTGTCATCGGAATGCAGTACTGCAACGTGGTTGTCCTTTCCGTAGGGTTCTATCCTCCTTATTTCTGTAACCTTTACTATATATGACCTGTGTATCCTGAGGAAATCCGTCCTTGGCAGGTTGTCTTCATAATACTTCATTGTCTGTTGCTTCAGGGCCTTTCCTTCTGTATGGTATATCATTACATAGTCATCCTGGGCTTCAACATAGCGGATCTGTTCCACGGGAATAAGGCTTATTGCATTTCCCTTTCTCACAACAACCCTGTTTACGGGAGGTGCTGACTCGGGTTTCTTTTCGAGGAGCTGGCTTGCGGAGATCTTGTTGCCCTGGCCAGCCCTTATTTTGTCTGTGGCTTTTTTAACGGCTTCGAGGAATCTTCTCTTCGGGAATGGTTTCAGAAGGTAGTCGACGGCATTCAGTTCAAAGGCACGGAGTGCAAACTGGTCATAGGCCGTTGAAAATATTATTTCAGGCTTTTCAGTAAGCACCTCCACAAGCTCAATGCCTGTGAGCCTTGGCATCTGGATATCGAGGAACACAAGGTCGGGCCTGAGCGAAGAAATCGTCTTCAGGCCGCTGAAGCCATCGGAGCACTCGGCTATTATCTCGGCGCCTTCAACCTCTGAGAGATAGTGCCTGATAATGTCCCTGGCAGGCGCCTCGTCGTCGATTATTACAATTCTGATTTTGTCCATAGTTGCAGTATTTGGGGCTTTCATTATTATTGCCGCGGAACTGTCTTCCCCTGTCAGTCTGTCCCGCGGGAACAAAAATAATCACGTGCCCTAATTTACACAAAATTCCCGAAGTGAGTCAATGAGCTCAGGCCGGGATCGTGAGGATGACAGTAAAGGATGATTCCGCCTTAAGGGCCTCAATCGAGGCCTTTTTGCCATAGAAGAGCTCCAGCCTCCTTGCCACGTTCTTCGGACAGATAGGTCCCGGCCCCGGCGCGGTGGG
>JALOMK010000191.1 GCA_025455505.1 Bacteroidales bacterium | reverse complement strand
CAGACTGGCATCAGCAGCGAGGAAACAACAATTGCCGAAATTCTTAAGACAAAAGGATACAGGACATCTGTTATAGGGAAATGGCACCTCGGACACCTGCCTCCATTCCTGCCCCTGCAACATGGTTTTGATGAGTATTACGGAATACCATATTCAAATGACATGTGGCCTGTTGACTTCGACGGTGTCCCTATCCACCTGAAGGATACAACAAGCAATAAAATGAAATATCCCGTACTTCCGCTTATAAACGGAAATGACAAGACGGGAGAAGTACGGACTCTCGCAGACCAGGACAGGCTGACAAGCGACTATACCGAAAGGGCTGTGAAGTTCATCGAAAAGAACAGGAATGAAAGATTCTTCCTGTATCTTCCTCATTCAATGGTACATATACCATTGGGAGTATCTGAAAAATTCAGGGGAAAAAGCAGGCAGGGCCTGTACGGTGATGTAATGATGGAAGTCGACTGGTCAGTAGGCGAGATAATGAAGGCGCTTCAAAGGAACGGCATTGAAAATAACACTCTCGTGATCTTCACCAGCGATAACGGACCCTGGCTTAATTTCGGAAACCATGCCGGAACTACGGGCGGATTGCGCGAAGGAAAAGGCACAAGCTGGGAAGGAGGACAGAGAGTGCCGTGCATAATGCTTTGGCCAGGTGTAATTCCCGCGGGCAGCATCTG
Source organism: Bacteroidales bacterium (assembly GCA_025455505.1). GTDB lineage: Bacteria > Bacteroidota > Bacteroidia > Bacteroidales > VadinHA17 > LD21. Next base: position 4,388 of record JALOMK010000191.1, on the reverse strand, counting down.
CAATAAGCTTGCATCATCAATCGATTTATTGCCGACAATAGCCGAAATAACAGGTGCTGCTCTTCCCTCAAGGAAAATCGACGGCGTGAGCCTGCTCCCGCTTCTTGGAGGTGATAATTCTGCAACTCCGCGCCGCGAATTCTATTACTACTATCAGCAGAATACTCTCGAGGCCGTACAACGCGATTACTGGAAACTGGTTCTTCCTCATAAGGCAATCTCTTATGTTGGTGCAGCGCCGGGAAGGGACGGATGGCCTGGCAGGACAATCAGCATTGAAATTAAAGCGAACGAATTATATGACCTCAGAAGAGATCCCGGTGAAAACTACAACGTCGTGGAACAATATCCCGAAATTGTTGCTGAATTGCTGCGCTTGGCCACAGCGGCACGCAACGACCTTGGAGATGATTATACCGGAGCCCCTGGTGCCAACAGGAGGAAAGCCGGCAGCGTTAAATGATTAATACGAAATACTATGATTCTAAGACCTGTAATCGGACTGGGAGCAGCTTCACTGCTCGCTTTCAATGCCTCGGCCCAGAAGCCTGAAAGGCGACCCAATATAATCTGGATATCGACGGAGGACCTGAGTCCGCACATGGGCTGCTATGGCGACAAGCTTGCAAATACACCCAATATCGACAGGCTGGCATCCCAGGGAGCAAGATTCACAAATGTATTCACAACAGCAGCAATCTCTGCGCCGGTAAGGGCCGGGGTTATCACGGGCATGTACCAGACTTCAATAGGATGCATGCACATGCGAACCACATCCTACAGGCGATCAGTAGATAACCCGGTTCAGTTCACCGCCGTGCCTCCGCACTATGTCAAGGCATTCACCGAATATATGAGGACGGCAGGCTATTATTGCACAAATAACAATAAAACTGATTACCAGTTTGCAAAGGACCCTGTCCCGGCAAGCATCTGGGATGAATGCAGCCGGAATGCACACTACAGAAACAGGCCCGACAAGAACCAGCCATTCTTTGCAGTATTCAACTGGACAGGCACCCATGAGAGCCAGAACTGGAACCTTAAGGCTGTGAAAACCGATCCCCGTAAAGTTAAACTGCCGCCATATTATCCCGACACTGACACAATCAGGCTCAATCTTGCAAAAATGTACGATAATGTTGCAAGACTTGATTCCGTTGTAGGAGCCCTTGTCAGCGAACTCGAAAGGGAAGGCGAACTCGAAAACACTATAATTTTCTTTTGGGGCGATCATGGCGACGGCCTGCCAAGAAGCAAGAGATGGCTCTACGATTCAGGACTTAATATCCCGCTTATAATTAAATGGCCGGGAAAGATAAAAGGGGGCAGCGTCGACGACAGGCTTATTAGTTCAATCGATTTCGGACCAACGGTACTCTCAATGGCCGGCATTACTGTGCCCGCACATATGCAGGGGAAGCCTTTTCTTGGCGAACAGGGTGAGAATTTTTCAAGGGAGGCCGTATTCGCAGCAAGGGACCGCGTTGATGAATCATATGACATGATAAGGTCGGTGCGAACACGTAACTTCCTGTATATAAGGAACTACTACCCGAATGAACCTTTCCCCATCTGGGTGCCATACCTCAGCAATATGCCAATTTACAGGGAGATGCTTCGCCTCGATGCCGAAAACAGGCTCAGCGGTCCCCAGAAAGCATGGATGGCATACTCGAGACCGCCCGAAGAGCTATACGACGTCATAAAAGATCCCTACCAGCTTGTGAATATTGCCTCTGATCGCGCCATGGCTACGGTATTGTCGGAAATGAGAAAGCTGCATGAAAAATGGACTCTCGAAACAGGCGACATGGGACACATGAATGAACCTGAACTAGTAAACATGATGTGGCCAGGCGGGAAACAGCCCGTGACCGATATGCCATATTTCATAATTAACTCCCCTGAGGACAGGTCCGCAAAAAACTACCGTACCGGCGGAACTTATACATCGCCCATGACTCTCGGGTTCTATTGCCCCACACACGGTTCATCGCTTGTGTATACTTTTGAAGAGAAGGCAAATCCCCGCTGGCTGCTCTATTCCGGTCCGCTTCATCTGAAGCCGGGATCTTACAGAATAAGGGTTAAGGCAGTCAGGTACGGCTATGGCGACAGCCCTGAACTGAAGGGAACCTTTGAAATAAAATGAGTTTGACTGTTGACAAAGACTAATCCGAAATACTGAATTCAGGAAACTATGAAAACCAAAATTACATTACTTACTGCCCTTGGCACAGCCGCAGTATTACAGCCGGCACTCTCACAGAAGGGACAGGCGCGCCCGAATATAATTTACATAATGTCCGATGACCATGCCTACCAGGCAATCAGTGCGTACGGACACCAGATCGGCAGGATGGCTCCAACACCGGGAATTGACAGGATAGCTGCCAATGGAATGAGATTTAACAGGTGCCTGGTAACAAATTCAATTTCAGGCCCTTGCAGGGCTGTAGTGCTGACAGGAAAATACAGTCACCTGAATGGTTTCGCGAAAAACGAAGGACAGGCCCCATTTGACGGATCGCAGCAGACCTTCCCGAAACTATTACAGGAAGCGGGTTACTCAACAGCAATAATAGGCAAGTGGCACCTCGGATCCGATCCGACAGGCTTTGACCACTGGGAAGTGCTTCCGGGACAGGGCCATTATTATAATCCGGACTTCATAAACAAGAACGGCAGACATACCGAAAATGGCTATGTCACTGAGCTTATTACTGATAAGTCGCTCAAGTGGATCTCTGAGGTGAAATCCTCCGGAAAGCCATTCATGCTTATGATGCACCATAAGGCACCGCACAGGGAATGGCAGCCGGGACCTCGCGAACTAACACTTTACAAGAACATGAAGTTTCCCGAACCGGCTACTCTCTTCGATGATTATTCAGGCAGGGGACGGGCTGCACATGAACAGGACATGACGATTTCGAAAACGATGCGACTCGAGGAGGACCTCAAACTCTACAAGGACAAGGGAAAAATGAAAACAACGGGCCTGAACCGGATGGATGCCGCGCAGGCGGAAGACTGGAACAAGACCTACGATCCAATCATAAGGGCATTCTACGAAGCAGGACTCACAGGTGATGAACTTGTCAGGTACAAATACCAGCGATACATGCAGGACTATCTTGCATGCATTTCAGCTGTCGATAAAAGCGTAGGCCAGCTTCTCGATTACCTGAAGGCGAACGGGCTCGACAAAAACACCATAGTGATTTATGCCTCCGACCAGGGCTTCTACCTGGGTGAGCACGGCTGGTTCGATAAACGCTTCATGTTTGAGGAATCGTACAGGACACCGCTGCTAATACAGTGGCCTGGTGTTGTAAAAGGCGGCAGTGTTAACAGCGATATAGTGTCAAATCTCGATTTTGCAGAGACTATCCTGGACATGGCCGGTGTAAAAATTCCTGCTGACATGCAGGGACGGAGCATGGTTCCCGTTCTGATGGGTAAAACACCGAAAGACTGGAGAAAGGAACACTATTACCATTATTACGAATACCCGGCCGTTCACAGCGTGAAAAGGCATTATGGAATAAGCACGGAAAGATATAAGCTCATGCATTTCTATTACGACATAGATGAATGGGAACTGTATGATCTAAAAACCGACCCGATGGAGATGAAGAATCTATATGGCGATCCTGCATATGCTGCAATTCGCGGCGACCTGCATGAAAGGCTTGAAAAACTGAGGGTGCAGTTCAGGGATACGGATGAATCTCTTAAATCATTTCTCCCGGCCGCAAAATAAGGTTAATCCAGTCTTATCGCATCACTGCCTGTAGATCGGCAAGCCGGCACAGCAGTTCTTGAATTTCTTCCCGCTGCCGCAGGGACAGGGGGAATTGCGCTCGGGGATTGCAGGCCTGACAACCTGGTTCTCCTTGTTCCTGATCCACTGCATTACATTTGAAGGCGGCCTTTTGGCCTTGAGCTCCCTTGCCATGAACTCCATGTATGGCTCCGCATGGCTGAAAAACATCTTGTAGGCCCTGCAAAGGTAATTCAGGCCCGGCTTGCCGTCGGGAGTGAGTATAAACCTGTGCTTTGGACATTCCCCGTGGCAGGCATATCGCACCTCACAGCGCAGGCAGTAGGCGGGAAGCTTGTTTCGCTTGTTTATTCCGAAGTCAAACTGGGTCTGCGACCTGACCATTGACACCATGTCTTTCTCCTCGATGTTTCCAAGGTAGTATTCGGGGTACACAAAATGATCGCAGGAATACACATCGCCGTTATGCTCCATTACAAGGGCATCGCCGCAGGTCTCAGCAAACACGCATATCCCCGGCATTTCTCCAACATAGTTGGCAAGGGTGGCATCAAAGATCTGCACGTAAAAGCGGGCAACATCATTCCTTACCCATTCA
>JALOMK010000014.1 GCA_025455505.1 Bacteroidales bacterium | reverse complement strand
GTCCTTTCTTGAATATGCAAATTCTTCAAAGTCGAGATTGTGAAAATTGCTAATCAGGTAGACGGAAGTATCATTTTTCGACCTGTCGATGTCGACAGTGTAGATACTGTTCCCGGTATAAGGATTATATTCCTCGCAGCGCCACGATCCTTCAATGGATGTATATGTGACCATGTCGCTTTCGCAGGAAACCGAAAGAAGAACACTCAGAAGCAAGACGATAGCAATTTTATTTCCCTTCCGGATCATTTGAATTATACACTATTGTTTCAATTACATTCCCTTCCCTGTCAAAACCCCTTGCTGTTCCCTCCCGCTTGCCGTTTCTGAATGGAATTTCAGTCATTATCTCCCCTGTTTTGTAATATGTCAGCCAGATTCCTTCCCTGAAATCATTGACGTACAAACCCTTGTTCCTGAGTTCTCCGCTTTCATAGAAGAATTTCCATTCTCCTTCGCTTTTTCCATTCCGGTATTCGCCTGTCTGCTTTACAGAACCTCCGGGATAATATACAACCCATAAGCTGTCGAGCAGGGAATTGCTGAACTTGCCTGTTGAAAAGAGCGAGCCGTCAGGGTAATAAGATCTCCAAATCCCATACCTGCTGTTATTCCTGTACTCCCCCTCCTCGAGCACGACGCCCGTGGAATCATAAAATTCCCTGTAAAGACCTGCAATCCTGTCATCTTCATAATTGCACTCGGCTTTCAGATGACCCCCGGGATAAAATGCCCTGAAAATGCCGTTAAGCCTGCCGGCCCTGTACAGGAATTCCTTGCTTACAGTGCCATCGGCAAGGTCCTTGTAATACTCTGTAAATTTTCCTTCAAAGAGCCCACCGGCCTTATATCCCTTTTCCCTGATGTTGCCATTTTCATGATAAACAACGAAATCACCATGCTCAACGCCCTGCCTGTACTGTTTCCTGAACCTGAGCTTCCCGTTTTCAAAATATGCCAGAAGTTCACCATCAGGTACATTGCCGGCATAAGTTGCAGATTCCTGCATGTTCCCGTTTTCAAAATATGATACAACCGGCCCGTTAAGCCTGTCATCCCTGTAAGAAATCGTCTGCTGTAATTTACCCGAGGGATAATAATAACGAACTGTCCCGTTCAACAGCCCCTTGCTGTAATATAGCTCCTGCTTCAGGGTTCCGTCTTCATAGTAATCCATCCAGGCTCCGGAAAGCTGATCATTTTCATAAGCCCCTGTTTGCCACACACTGCCATTCTCGTATAGTATCACATAAGAGCCGTGCTTAATATTCTCACTGCCAGGGTTGATTCTTACATGGTAAGTCTCTTTTGGAATTCGCTTTTCGCTGTCATACCATGTCCTGACTTCCTTCGACTGGGCATTGGAGGCCGGACCTGCAAGGATAAGAAAAAGAAACAAGGCACAAAGTATCCTCATTCTAAGATCTATTTTATGTCGAGCAGCAGCTGTGTGCCCTCAAGGGGCTGCCTGTGACCATAATCCATTATAGCGGCAAGGGCGTAACTGCCCCTGGGAATCTGTTTCCGCAGTTGCAGCTTCACTGTCCTGGTCCCTCCGGGATACACTGTTACCTGCACAGGATCGAATTTCTCCTCAGAGGCAGTTTCAATATTGGCTAACGCAAGCGATACCCTGGCATCAATTATGTTATCTCCCGTATTTACAACCTGGACCTCAAATGTTTTAAAGGCATCCCCTGGTTCAGTGACCTCCTTCAGGTTCTGCACCATCGCCCTGTAGTTGTTATTAGACTGAGGCGTCTGCTTGACAAGAATGATTATCCTGGGGACAACGACAACCCCGGTAGCCATGCTCTTGTCCGCATCAAAGCCTGTCTGTTCTTTTGAGACTTCAACATAGATCATCCCCCACCTGGTGCTGAAGCCATCCTTCGGGACTGTCAGAAGCACTTCAGCCGTAACAGACTGGTTTGGATTAAGCTCCACGAAGGAAGGGTTGATTGTAAGCCAGTCAGACAGGCTTCTCTTCCCGGTTCCGGAAGGAACTGGCTTTTTCACACCGTCACTGTCAACTTCATAATCAGACAATTTGAAAGTATATTTCTGGGGCTTTGAAGAATGGTTTATCAGATTAATTGTCTTTGTCTGAATTTCTCCCGGGTTGGCATTGAAGCTCATCAATACCGGGGAGACCTCGAAATCCTGGCCTGCCAGGAGTGTCCCGGCAGAAAACAGTGCCACAATAAGCTTTGCTCTTAGCATTGTAAGAATATATTGGGTAAAAATACAAAATAAAGCAGTCCGGGGAGATAGCTAAATACACGGGATAATTACTTTTCAACATTCCTCCACCAGAAGAAAAATTCCTTTTGCCGCTTTTTCTCCCCGGGAGAACGTGCGACATATACTTCCTTCCCTGAGTATGGATCAAAACCCGTGTAATAGATTACTGTTGAGAGAGTCATGGGTGTCGGTGTAAAATCCTGGACCTGTTCAGGTTTGATTCCCATTTCCTTTACCTCCGCGGCAAGCAGCTTCATATCGTTGCTCGTGCAACCCGGGTGTGATGATATGAAATATGGTACAAGCTCATAATTAAGTCCCTTCGATGCAACTATCTTCCTGAACTGTTCCCTGAATTTCCTGAACAGTCTGAAAGGTGCTTTACGCATAAGCGCCAGGATCCTTTCATCAGTATGTTCAGGAGCCACCTTAAGCCTGCCTGAAACATGATTTGTGACGAGTTCCTCGAGGTATTCCATTTCGTCGGTCCCGGCATTCCTGTTCCACTCCCTGAAAAGCAGGTCATACCTTACACCGCTGCCGATAAACGACTTCTTTATGCCGGGAAGAGAATCTACCTTCCTGTAAAGTTCCGTCAGCGGTTTATGGCTTGTGCCGAGATTGCTGCACACTGCCGGCCAGATACAGGAATGACGCGTGCAGTTCATGCAAATGCTCATATCCTTGCCCTTCATCCTGTACATATTTGCCGAGGGGCCGCCAAGGTCTGTAAGGTAGCCTTTGAAACCAGGCAGATCCGTAATCCTGTTCACCTCTCTCAGGATCGACTCTTCCGACCTGCTTATTATCTGTTTTCCCTGGTGGGCCGCAATCGCACAAAAGCTGCAGCCACCGAAGCAGCCACGGTGTATGTTCACCGAGAATCTTATCATCTCATAAGCCGGGATGATGCCTCGTTTGTCGTAACGCGGGTGAGGAAGGTAGGTAAAAGGCAATTCATAATTCGAGTCGGCTTCCTTCTCGTCCATCGGCTCAAAAGGTGGATTGACTATCACATTGAATCCTCCGGCTGGTTCGATGAGCCTTGCTGCCTTTATCCTGTTCGATTCCTTCTCAAAAGTTGTAAAATTCCGGGCAAAAACCCTTTTATCCTTAACGCAGCTTTCAAATGATTCAAGCCTTATGTCCTTCCATCCCAGGTGCTTTGGGACAGGCTCGTCGGCAGCTTTCCTAATAACCGTCTGGGGAATTGTCGACAGCGAAGTGAAAGGCACTCCTTTCTTCAGAAGCCTCATTATCTCCCTCACGGGTTGCTCGGCCATTCCATATACGAGCATATCGGCACCGCTCTCTAAAAGGATCGAGGGCAGGAGCTTATCCTGCCAGTAATCATAATGTGTGAGTCTTCTCATCGAGGCTTCTATACCACCCGCTATGACCGGCACATCAGGAAACAGGTTTTTCAGTATCCTTGTATAGACAATAGTCGGGTAATCGGGCCTGAATCCTGCTTTGCCGCCGGCAGTATAGGCATCATTTGATCTTAGCCGCCGCGCGGCGGTATAATGGTTCACCATCGAATCCATGTTACCTGCAGTAACTCCGAAAAAGAGCCCTGGCCTTCCGAGTTTCCTGAAATCGCGCAGATCATCCTGCCAGTTAGGCTGTGGCACTATTGCCACGCGGGAACCTTCAGATTCAATTATACGTCCAATCACAGCGGCGCCGAATGAAGGGTGATCAACGTATGCATCACCGCTGAAGATGATCACATCCGCTTCATCCCATCCAAGAGACTCCATTTCCTTTGCTGTTGTCGGGAGCCACCTGTTCCGATCTGGAGATGCATTTTTCACAGCGCCAATTTACCCAAAATTACTATCTTGCATGTCTAAAACCCTTTATTAAGTGCCAATTATCAAACGGGGAATGAAAACATTTTCGATTTTTCCGGCTCTGTCCTTCCGCATGCTTTTTCCAAAAATCCTTGCAATAACTACAGCCCTGTTTTCAGGAATACACCCTGTTTTTCCTCAGGACACAATACAAAGGCCGACCATCGGGCTTGTACTGAGCGGAGGCGGGGCTCACGGCATTGCTCACCTTGGAATAATAAAGCTAATGGAGGAAGAGGGTCTTAGGCCTGATTATATCACAGGAGTGAGTATGGGAAGCATTATCGGCGGAATGTATTCACTTGGTTACTCAGCCGATTCCCTGCTTGGAATACTTCGAAGCATCGACTGGCCCGATGCACTTTCGGACAGGATCAGCGAGGACAGGGTGATATTTACCGAAAAAGAATTTGTAAATAACAGCATCCTGGCGTTGCCGCTTACAAAAAATAAGATCCGGATACCTCCTGGCCTGATAAAGGGACAGGTTATTGAAAACCTCCTTGGTTTCTATGCCTGGCCTGCAGCAGACATAAGCGAATTCTCCGGGCTGCCTATTCCCTTCTCGTGCCTTGCAACTGACCTGATTACATATAAAAAAGTTGAACTCAACAAGGGCTACCTGCCCGATGCCATGAGGGTAAGTTTTGCTGTTCCGTCTATTTTCACGCCTCTCAGGATGGACTCGCTCCTTCTTGTTGATGGCGGACTCGTAAGAAACTTTGCAGCAAGTGAAGTGAAAGAAATGGGAGCCGATATCGTCATCGGATCCTATGTTGGTTTCAACGCAAACGGAGAGGAGGACCTTCAGACACTGGGAGGGATAATTCAACAGATAGCAATGTTCAGGAGTCTCGAAGACTTCAGGAAAGAAGCCCTCCTGGCAGATATACTTATAAGTCCCTATGTCGACGACCTGCCTGTCACAGGGTTTGAAAATGCAGACACACTCTTCATGAGGGGCTACAGGGCTGCAAGTCCTTTCCGGGAGAAGTTCCGTCATCTGGCAGATTCACTCAACAACTATGCTGAACAGCTTCCCCTGAAAAATATTCTTACAAAAACGGGATACATATTTCAGAAAATAGAAGTCAAAGGCAATAAAAACTACTCCGACAGGCAGATTCTTGGTGTCCTCGGCCTTGAAGCGGGAATGGCAGTAGACAAATACATGCTGAGTGAAAGGATTGACCTGCTCTTCGGTAAGGCCTGGTTTGAAAAGGTAGGATACAGTATTATTCCGCGGAACGACTCCCTAATTCTTGTACTGGATTGTATAGAAAAGCCGGAGGCTATGCTCTACGGATCTGTTCATTATGACAACTCTCTGCTGTTCGGACTGAAGGCAGGCCTTTCTGTGAAAAACCTGATTACACAACGATCTGCAATAAATATTTCATCCCTGGTGGCAAAATATTACAGGTTAAGAACAGACCTCGTGCAGTATATTGACGAGAACCAGAGATACTCAGCGACAGCATCTGTTTATGCCGAGAAGACCCTCATACCGTCAATGGAACTCGGAGGAGACAGGGGACGAGTAATTTACAGGAATTTCAGTCCGGGATTTTCACTCGGCAAAAGAATCGGGCTCAATAATATGATGAGCCTGAATCTGAATTTTGAGAACCTTGACCTGATAACCGACTATGTTTCGGACGTGGGATTAAAGAGCATGACAGGCCGCTATCTCACTGGGAACTTCAGGTACCAGGCCAATACAATCGACAGGAAGCACTTTCCGGACAAAGGCAGCATCCTGAACCTGTATGCCGGCACATCAAAGCTCAGCAGCGGAAATGTAAAATCCGATGCAGGAAATATCAGCTATTCCGATCTTGCCGAAGATTTCAGCCCGCAAAGGTTTTACATTCTCAGGGGGAGCATCATGCATTACTTCAGCACAAACAGTTTAGTCACTCTTGGCTTTGGAGGTGAGCTTCTATATACGACTGACAGTGACGATTTTTCGGAACAGCACAGCTTTTATTCCCTGGGTGGCACTGAGCCCCTCAATGACCGGTCAGTTCTCATGGCAGGACTGCATCCGAATGAAATGCAGATTAAGAATGCTTTTGGATTCAGATCTGAAATGGACATAGAGCTGATCAAGGATCTTCATCTTACGATTATGGCAGATTTCTTCGCCCTGGATGAAGCTTTCAGCGACGGCGGCTACTTGACCCGCGCAGGAGCCGGCATCGGGGTGGGATACATGTCTGCCATAGGTCCTGTAAAAGCAGGAGTAATGGCCGGCGGACCAGGAAACGACGACGGATTGTCGTGGCTTAAAGGTTATATCAGCATAGGTTACAGGTTCTGAACATGTGCGGCGGCCTCGTGGAGTAATTACACTATGGCCTGATTGTTGCAAGTATATCTGCAATACAACAAACCATTGTATATGGACCCGGCAAAAACAATTAAACTACATAAAAAGATCTGCAGTCTTGTTTCCGAACGGAAAATTAAACAAAGCCTTGATCTTCTGTCAGATATGATAGCCTCGGCAACTCCGGGACTTTTCAGCTACGACTACGAGAACCTTGCAATGACTTACAGGAATATGCTTGCCTACACTATTGACGGCATTGACGATCCCGAGCGTGGAAAGGTATACCTTAAGCTTATGCAGTCAATTCTTGGACTTTCCGACAGGGTGCGACAGGACATATTGTCACAAAATTCCGGATGGCATACATACTGGGTAAAACAGCAGGCCGAAAGGGAATTGAAACTATCGGGAAAATCCATTGCCGAAACAGCAGATGAACTTGCCTTTAAACCTGACCTCGACGAATGGCTTGAGCTGAACAGTGAGTTTACTCCTGACCCCGAATCAGAGATATCAGTAAGGCACAGGAAACTAATTAAGGATATTTTCAACCACCTATGGCTCACCGATTACTACGGTGATGCTGAAAGAAGCCTGATCGCGCTGATAAGCAAGACCGGAGGTTTCCGCTGGTATGAAGCAAGCATTTTCACAACAGCAATAACGCTCAGTGCATTGAGGACATGGCAGCCCGAGAAGCTGCATCATCTCGCCGACCTTTATGAGGGAGGAGAAGAACAGGTTATTGAAAGGGCCTTGTCGGGATTGATTCTGAATCTTCATTACTACAACAACAGGTTACTTATATATCCTGAAATAACAGAGCGGTTCAGGGCGCTTGCCAGTTCCGGACGGTTCAGGGAGCATTGCAGGATCATTGTCCTGCAGACGATAAGGTCGCGTGAAACCGAAGGGCTCAGCAGGAAAATGCATAATGAAATCCTTCCGAAGGTTGCAAAACTGAAACCAATGATCGAGGATAAACTCGACCTCGAGAACATCCTTCCCAGGGATCAGAATGAGGAGAGAAACCCGGGCTGGTCGGATATGTTCAGTGAATCTGAGGACATTTTCAGGACTATGGAGGAGCTTACAAAGCTGCAGATGGAAGGGGCTGACGTTTATATGTCGGCTTTTGCGAATCTGAAGCATTTCGACTTTTTCAAGGATTTCCAGAACTGGTTCGCACCCTTTCATCCCGATCATGAAGCTGTAAATGAGATATTCAGGGATGAGATACTGGGACCGGGCACAAATGAGCTGGCCGAGGCGTTGTATAAGACACCGTTTATATGCAATTCCGACAAGTTTTCACTACTGCTTAACCTCAGGCATCTTCCGTCGGCCCAGAAGAGCATGATGCTCAAGGTTTTCAGAATGGAGCTCGATGGCCTTCAGCAGATGAATGAGGAGGAGAATCTTACTGACCCTTACAGGTCATTCAGGACGAATGTGACCCAGTATCTGCAGGACCTTTACAGGTTTTTCAAGCTGTCGCCATACAAAAAGGAATTCGAGGACATATTCAAGGGAAGGCTTGATATATACAATTCACAGTTCTTCAGGATGACATGCGATGCCGCAGAATCCGAGGCAGGTCTGGCAGATTATTTTTTCAGCAAGAACTTCTATGAAGACGCGCTGCCTCTTTTTCTCAGGCAGCTAAAATTAAAGTCCGGAGAGTCCCAGCTATTTGAAAAGATAGGCTATTGTTACCAGGAAACCGGCGATTACGAGGAAGCCCTTGTCTATTACAGGAGGGCTGAACTTATCGACAGGAATCCATGGACAGTAAAAAAGACCGGTTGGCTGCTCAGAAGGCTGGGCAGGACGGAAGAAGCCCTTGAGACTTACCTTCAGGCCTGCGCAATGGAGCCAGGGAACATCCATACTGTCATGATGACGGCCCATTGTTATCTCGACCTCAGGGACTATGAGAATGCATTGAAATACTATTTCAGGGTAGAATACAATGATCCCGGCAATATCAAAATACTGAGGCCCATTTCATTCTGCTACTTTGCGCTAGGCAGGTTTGAGGAATCCGAGAAGTATTACGACAGGCTCTCGGAAGGAAAACTCACTGCCTATGATTTCATCAACATCGGTCACCTTGCGTTGTGCAGGGGCAGGAAAAAAGAAGCTGTTGAATACTACAGAAAAAGCCTGATGACAGGTGAAATAACAAGCGATAAATTCATTGAAGTTTTCAATGACGACAGTGAGTTACTTATCAGGCTGGGTGTCGACAGTGATGATCTGCCGATAATTACAGATTTTATACTTTTCTCCTTCTCATAAGCTGTCGATGCGAGGCTTATCTCCCCTCCGCCCATGGTCCCCGGGAGGAGGATCCCCCGGATATGGTTTTCTGTTTCCGTACCCCCGCCTGTCTCCCGGGCGAAGGGAATCCCCGTTGTTCCTGTGCTGTCTTATCATTTCCTTCCTTCTCTCATCCATGATCCTGAGCCTGGCTATCTGGTCCTTTGTAAGGTTCGATTCAACCTCCCGGCGCATGTTGCTCATGCTTTCATCCATCTGCTTCCTGAAAGTGCCCTGAATGTCGCTGTTTATTCGGGAATACTTATCCAGAACTTCGTCGAGTTTTGCCTTCTGTTCCTCATCGGGCTGTATTGTTTTGTAAAATCCTTCTCTGAACCTGTCTTCTGAGAAATACATCCTGACAGGTTCCAGTTTATGAAGCCTGATTTTGGCTGAGGTAAGCATGCCCAGGATGAAACCTATCACAAGCGTTGCTACTATTACTATAATGGGTTTTGCCTTCATTATGTATCAATTACCAGTTAACATATAAACCATGCTCTCATCGTACGATTCGCCAAGCCCGAGGAAGGTATTAAATGAGAGGGACCCTTCCGAAAGTGCCATTGATACCAGCAGAAGTACTATTGCTGCAATACCTGTGAGTGCGATACGGTAAAATACAGTATTCATTGAACGGACAAAGTCGAACTCCCGCAGGACGGCCTCTCCCCCACCCTCCAGCCTTTTCATTACACGTTCGTCAAAACCGGTCCTGAAGTCATAATCTCCGCATGCTTCTTCAATCCTTGAGGAGGCAGTTTGAGGGTCTGCATCATTCCCCAGCGAATCGAGCATCAGTTTCTTCAGATCAGAAGTTTTCATTTCCTATAGTTTTTCAAGTATTCCTTTTAACTGTTCCTGTGCCCTGGAAAGGCGTGAAAGCACCGTTCCTACAGGCAGGCCGAGGATTTCGGCCGTCTCCTTTGTTGAATAACCCTGAAGCAGCCTCATTGTCACTATAACCCTGAACCGTGGATCCATTGCCTGAAGCGCTTTGTTCACAAGTTCAGCAGCCTCTCTTTTTTCCTGGGTCCCTTCATCTGCAATTTCGTATTCATACATCTCGTTGTTGCCCTTCTGTGAAAAAGTTGAAAAGAACCTCTTTCTTCTTTTTATCTCGTTCAGAGTAAGATTCACTGCAATTCTCTGTATATATGTTGAGAGTTTTGCTTCTCCCCTGAACTCATTCAATGAGTGATAAAGCTTAATAAACACTTCCTGCCCCACATCCTCAGCGAACACTGAATCACCCAGCATTCCCCGCACAGTTCTTGCTACCATTTTCTGGTAACGCCTGACGATTTCGCCGAATGCCCTGGTATCACCAGCAAGTGATGCCCTGATGAGGCTGCTGTCGTCAGCAGAATTGTCCGTTCTGTCGATCATATCACAACATTATGACAACCGGGAAGCTCATTATATTCCGCGATTGTTAATTTTTATTAACATAACCTGTCCGGCTAATCAGTCAGGGTCTCGATCCGGTAATGAGTTTTACCTCGTAATCCTTTGAATATCTTATCAAAAACAACTGCTGGTTCTCAAACCCGTTATCGGATCCGGTCCTTGTAAACCTGAAATAATTTTCAAGCAGGCGCGGGTTATGAACTGCCGGGTTCTCAAGGAACTTCTTCCCGTGCATTGAAATTCCGCTCATGAAATAGTAAGCCACGTCATAACCATGCCAGGCAAAACTTCGTTCAGGAGGCTCCGTTAGGAACTTATTCCTGTAGTCTTTGAGGAAGCTTTTGACATTATTTCCCGAGTAGTCAATCCAGAAAGGGTAAAACAACATAACATCAAGGTCGAAGAAATACTTGGGATCGAGATTATCAAGATCTCTCATAACCGGGTAGCCAATGACGCTTATGTCATACTTCCTTGAGAGTGCATGAATTGCTTCCATAGTCTCACTTATAACCGGAGACTCTTCAGTGGCTATAATTACGATATTCTTCGACTTATCAGACATATACTGCGTCAGTCGGCCGATAGAGTCGTTTCCGAATTTTGACCTGCTGTAGAACTGCATTTCGCGGAAGCTTATCTGGTCCTCCGGCATTTTTGAAGCCAGTTCGGTCCTCAGCAGTGACCTGAACCTGTAACTGTCGCTATCTGATCCTGTTGTATCGGAATGTATGAAAATAAAGTTGCTCTCATTATACTCACCTGCAAGGGAGGCGATTTTCTTCTGGGCCAGTTCCAAAGCGTTAGCCGAACTTGTCAGGAAGAGGTTCGGGTTACCCAGCAGCGGGCTGTTGTTGTATAGTGGCACCGGTGAAATCACAGGTATCCCCATGTATCGCGCATACTCCGCAACCTTAGCAAGGTTATGGGAGTAAACAGGACCAATAATAAGATCCATCTTTGCAAGACGTCCCGAGCTTAGGAGCCTGACAAGTTCAGATGTATCGCTTTTTACATCGAATGCATGTATGTTAATATCGATACCCAGCGACCTGAGCGTGTCAGCAGCAAGAAGTATTCCCTGGTAAAGCTCAACAAAATCTACACTACGGGGATAGATCCAGTCTTCGCTGCGGAAGATGACTCGCTTCTTGGGCTTTGTTTTGTCTGATACATCTGTTTCATACCTTTGGGCATTTTCCCTTATATAGAAAGGAAGAAGTACAGCTACGTTCAACGTTCCCCGCAGCCCCGACACCTCGGTGAATCCCACAGGAAGCTCTTCAGGTTTTTCTTCTGCCGGCTCTTCGGCAGCTATTTCGGTGATCACGGGTTCCTTCACAGGCTGAACGGGCTGTGTCATTCCGGGGATTACAAGGAAACCGCCTACCTGGGGGAATCGGATGTCCCTGTTTGCCCTTCTCAGTTCACGAATTGAAAGGCCATACTTTTCAGCAATTGAACTGAAAGTCTCCCCTCGCTCAACCTTATGCTGATATTTCTGGACCGCGGGGGGAACAGGATCTGTCTTTACAGTAACCTGGGTTTTCCTGGGAATTGCGATTTCCGCACCAACAGGAAGCTTTGTAATATCTATGCCCTTGTTGCTCTCAATTATTTCATTTTCAGTAAGGCTATAAATCCTTGAGAGCGAATATACTGTTTCGCCGGCATTTAATTTATGGTAGATAAAGCGCGATTCGTCACGTTGCTGTACAGGCACTGGAACAGCTGCCTGAGGCTTTTCAGTTACCGGCCTCACAGGAATCCTGAGGGTCTGCCCTTCCTTCAAACCTGAAGATGCAGCAGGATTTCCTGAATTCAGCTCCTCTACTGTTACATTATATGCCCGTGCAATCGAATAGGCTGTCTCTCCTTTTTTAACATTATGAATATAGTATGCCTCACCGGCCACAATAACCTTGTCCTTCGACCTTTCCACAAGCACCTGGGCATTAAGCTGATCAGGCATCTGGAGCAGTAACAGAAGGCAAAGCGCAATTATATTGATTCGGAAACTCATTTTTACTTCACTGTACATGTCATTTCTGGAAAGACCCGAGGAAATCAAGGCAGTTTTTTTCAATTCTTCCGGGTACGTCACTTATATCCGCCTTTACAAATCTCTCACCAATGATCTTTTCATACAGTTCAATGTATCGTTCCGATACCTCGTTTACAAATTTTTCGGTCATTTCCGGGACAGTTTCCCCGGGACGGCCCTGGAACCCGTTCGCCATTAGCCATTCTCTCACAAATTCCTTAGAGAGTTGTTTCTGTTGTTCGCCTTTTTCAAACCGCTCCATGTAACCATCAGAGTAGAAATACCTTGAAGAATCGGGTGTGTTGATCTCATCAATAAGGTAGATTTTCCCATCCTTTTTCCCGAACTCATATTTAGTGTCAACAAGAATGAGACCATGACTGGCAGCAATTTCAGATCCTCTTCTGAACACCTCAAGCGTATATTGCTCAATGAGTTTATATTCATTTTCGGGAACCAGTCCGCTACTGATAATTTCGTCGCGTGAAATATCTTCATCATGTTTTCCCTGTTCTGCCTTTGTCGTAGGTGTTATTACAGGCTCCGGGAACCTCTGGTGCTCCTTCATGCCATCGGGCAGTCGTATGCCGCAGATCTCCCTTGCTCCCGCCTTGTAACTCCTCCATGAGCTTCCGGTAAGATAGGCTCTTACTATCATTTCAACCGGATACGGTTCGCACCTGTGACCGAAAGTAACAGTGGGGTCGGGTGTTGCAATTTTCCAGTTCGGCACTATATCGGCCGTTGCGTCAAGAAAGCGGGCTGCAATCTGGTTAAGCACCTGGCCCTTATATGGTATTCCTTCCGGAAGAACTACATCAAAAGCCGAAATCCTGTCCGAAACTATCATCAGGAGGTATTTGTCATCGATATTGTATACGTCCCTGACCTTTCCCTTATATTTGCTTCTCTGCCCGGGAAAACTGAAGCCTGAATTCACAATAGTCTTTGCCATAGATTTTTTTCTTATAGTGTCTCTGGTTAAATTAAAGTGGCTGTACCCGGCTGTCCCTTTAACGCGACATTGCCGCCTTCCTCTTTTTCGTATGCTCTTACAATTTTCTTCACAAGCTTATGCCTTACGATATCCCGCTCATCAAAACGGATTATCGAGATCCCTTCGATACCTGAGAGGATGCGCATTGCCTGCACAAGGCCGGAATCATTTTTCTTTGGCAGGTCAATCTGTGTTGAATCACCTGTCATAATAAATTTTGAACTCACACCCATCCTTGTGAGAAACATTTTGAGCTGGCTTATTGTAGCATTCTGAGCCTCGTCGAGAATAACGAAAGCATTTTCAAGAGTCCTTCCCCTCATGAAAGCCAGGGGAGCTATCTGCACGGTTCCATCTTCAATCCAGGTCTCAAGTTTCTTGAAGGGCAGCATGTCATGCAGTGCATCATAGAGGGGCTGAAGATAGGGATCGAGCTTCTCCTTCATATCGCCCGGAAGAAATCCCAGCCTCTCCCCTGCTTCAACCGCCGGCCTTGTGAGTATTATCTTCTTTACTTCCCTTTCCTTTAAAGCTCTTACAGCCAATGCAATGGAAGTATAGGTCTTTCCGGTACCGGCGGGCCCTTCTGCTATTATAAGGTCATTTGTCCTGTAGTCACTGACAAGGAGCAGCTGGTTTACAGTACGGGCCCTCACTGGCTTTCCGCTGGTACCAAACACGATTACCTCCTCAAAATCTCCCTTTGAAGCGGATTTCATATGTTCCGCATCAAAGAAATACTTTTCCAGGTCCTGGTCGTCCAGCCTGTTGTATTTTTTATAATAATCAATGAGCTCGTTGAATTTTTCAGCAAACAGGGTGATTTCCCTTTCCTCACCCATGCATTTTATCTCATTTCCCCTGGCAATAATTTTCAGTTTCGGAAAGAAGCCACGGATTTTTTCGAGCATCGAGTTGTTTGTTCCGAAAAAAACCACAGGATCAATATCTTCAAGAAAAATGCTTATCTCAGTCATCAGACATTAAAATATTTTCTCCGCTCCTCACTTAAGCCATGCCAGGCTCTGTTAATGCAAATACTAAAAAATAACAACGGAACAGTGCAAAGTAAGCTTATTTTTTGCTTAGAAGATTATCTTTGTTACAAGTTTTTTAAGATGCCTGTAGTAACCCTTACAACAGAATGGAGACCTGACGATATCTATGGCGGGATATTGAAGGGAAAGCTATGCAGCCTTTGTCCGGGAGCAATACTAATTGAAAACGCCGCCGGCATTCCTCCGTTCAATATTTCACATGCAGCCTTCATTGTGAGGAATACTTTCGGGAACTACCCCGAAGGCTCTGTTCATATACTTTGCGTGCATACAGAGGCCACAGGGAACCATGATTACCTTCTTGTCAGGGCCCGCGGACACTATTTCATTGGCACAGACAACGGTATATTCAACCTCATACTGAATTCAGAACCTGATGAGGTTGTAAGGATCGGCACGAAAGGATCATCTGATGAGCTTTCTGTGTATGCAGCCTCTGCTGCCGGGATATTAAACGGGAAACAGGCAGCGCAGCTGGGTGAGCATATTGAAAGGATTGCCGAGAAAATTCCTCTTAGGGCCACAATCGACAAGGATGTTATAATAGGCAGCATAATCTTCATTGATTCATACGGAAACTCAATATCAAATATTACAAGGGAGGTGTTTTACAGGGTCTTCGAGAGCAGGAAATTCAGGATATCAATTCAGAGCAACAGGAACCATACGGAACAGATATCTGACCGTTACAGCGATGTGCCTGTGGGAGAAATCCTTGCACGATTCAACCAGCTTGACCTGCTGGAGGTGGCAATCAATGGCGCTGACATATCGGGTCTCCTGAGCATTACAGTAGGTTCGTCTGTCAGGATCGATGCATTGCATGGCAGCAGCACTCCGGAAAGGTTGTTTTAAATCAGGAATGGATGAATAACAGGGAAAGGAGCCTTAAGGAGTTTGAACGACTCCTGGGGATTATTGATGAATTGAGGGCAAAGTGCCCCTGGGACATGAAGCAGACAAACGAGAGCCTCCGCAAGCTGACTATCGAGGAAACCTATGAACTTGCCGAGGCTATATCCTCTGGCAATGACGAGGGCATTAGGAATGAACTGGGCGACCTTATGCTGCACATAGT
>JALOMK010000190.1 GCA_025455505.1 Bacteroidales bacterium | reverse complement strand
AGGGTAATTCTCATTGGGAATACCATCAATTACAAACAAAGGAGAACTGCTGCCACTGATAGAACTGACTCCCCTGATCTGAATTATCGGCCGGGCACCGGGCTGGCCGGAGGGACTGATTACGTTAACACCTGTAGCCCTGCCCTGTAGCATTTTCATCGGATTATATCCGCTGCCCTGATCTACCGATTCCATTTTTACGGTTGAGATTGAGCTTGAAATCTGACTTCTTCTGGCTGTGCCATATCCAATTACCACCACGTCTTTTAAAAGGGTGCTGCTATCCTTTAATTTAATGATAATGGAGGTTGTTGCATTTTCCTTCAGCAGGTAGCCTGAAAGGGTTTGTGTTTCAAAACCAATACTGCTGAAAACAAAACTGTATCGCCCGTTCACCGGAAGTTTTAAAAAGGTAAACACGCCATTGCTGTCAGTTTGTGTACCGGAAGCCAGATTTGTACTACTGTTTGTGGCAATTACCGATACATTGGAAAGTGCCATACCGGATTCACTTTTTACAATTCCGGATACATTACTTGTTCTTTCCTGGGCAATACCGGGAAGGGAAAAAACCAATATTAAAGTCAGTAATGGTAATAGTCTTTCCCATTTAGCAAGCATACTTTTTCTCATTTTGGCAGTTTGAAATTTTAGCATAAAAAATCCCCGTTCGCTGAAAAATCAGCGATTTACAATAATGATCTGTATTTGTGAGTGATTACTTTTTTCTTATCGAAAATCCACTTTCATTTTTTACTACTGACAGGTTATTCAGCAAGGCTATGTCGTTAAGAATTGTCTCGATTGAATCCGTTTTTTCAATTTTTCCGATAAAGTTCATATTCTTTAAATCTGCAGCAGCATAGTCTATTTTTACATTGTATATAGCTGATAATTGATCAAAAACCTGCGCAAGATTTTGGTTATTAAACATAAACCAGTTAGTTGCATCATTCTTACCTTCAACTTTCTTATCTACCTTTTCAACTGCTTTTGGCCGATTATTGGACACAAATTTTGCTGATTGGGTCCTCCTGTCAAAATAAAATTCATCGCCGGGAAAAAGGTAATAATACTTATACATCCGCATTTCTGGGACTGATGAAAAGGAAGAGCATCTGGATAATATGTCACTATGCCACACCCCGGAAATACGGATACGGCACGCGTCAATTCCTGCTTGCAGAAGAGTATTTGAAGATGGGTTATGAAGTCACCGTATTCGCTTCTCCGAGTAATTACCAGCTTAACAAAGTGCCTCCTCTCAGGGGATTGTTTACTAAGGAAACAATAAACGGTGTTGAAACAGTATGGGTGTGGGGGATAAGGTACAGCAACCCGGCAGGACTAAAAAGGGTGTTAAGCTGGTTCATATTCTCCTTCCTGCTTCTTTTCTATCCTTCCGGCAGGAAAAACCTGCCCGGCATCATCGTAGTGTCAAGTTTATCACTTGTTTCAGTAATAAACGGGCTCTTCCTCAAGCTGCGCAGCCCGAAATCGCAGTTCATCTTCGAGATCCGCGACATATGGCCGCTGACTCTTACCGACATCGGGGGCTATTCGAGGTACAATCCGCTTGTACTTTTGCTGGGCTGGATTGAAAAAGCAGGGTACAGGAAGGCGGACAATATAGTGGCCACAATGCCAAGGGCTGACCTTCACATAAGGAACAGGATCGGGTCAGATTTTAATTTTACATGCATCCCACAGGGACTTGACCTTTATAATGCCGATTCTGATACAGAATTAACGGATGAAGAGCGAAAGATGATTTTCCCCGATGGAGGGTTCATTATCGGTTATGCCGGCGCATTAGGACGCTCCAACAGCCTCGATACCCTTGTCAATTCCGCCAGGATTATTAATGACATGGGTATCCGGAATATTTATTTCATTCTCCTTGGCGACGGAAGCGAGAAGGATCACCTGGTGTCACTGGCGAAAGGTCTTGGTAACGTGAGGTTTATACCACGTATTCCCAGGAAGAAAGTACACTCCTTTCTGAAATACTGCACAGTATTGCATGACAGCGTTCTTCCTGTCGGCCTCTATCAGTATGGACTTTCACGAAACAAGTGGATGGACTATATGTACAGCGGGAAACCGGTCGTAGTCTCCTATTCAGGTCACATCAGCCTGATTAATGAAGCTGATTGCGGACAGTTTGTCCCGGCCGGCGATGCGGAAAAACTGGCTCAGGCTATCCTGCATTACCATAAAATGGACTCGGATCAGCTGCGCATAATAGGGCAGAGGGGAAGGGACTTCGTAATCAACAACAGGTCTTTCGCAAAACTTGCTTCAGAGTATGTAAAAATATTCCGGTATTGAGATTCACCCGGACATGATTTATAAAACATTCATAAAACCATTCTTTGATTTCGTTACGGCCCTGGCAGCGCTTGCAATCCTGCTTCCGGTTATAGTGATAACGTCGTTTCTGATCCTGATCTTCATGGGGAGACCCGTTATTTTCTGCCAGTTACGTCCGGGCAAAAATGCAGTGCCCTTCGTACTGTACAAATTCAGGACTATGAAGGCTGAGACCGTCAATGATGGCAGAATTCCTACAGACAGCCAGCGACTTACGAGGCTGGGGAAAATACTGAGGAGAACAAGTATTGATGAATTGCCCCAGTTGATAAACGTTCTGAAGGGCGATATTAGCATTATCGGTCCCAGGCCTCTTCTGACAGAATATCTTGAATTTTATTCGGAGGAGCAGAGCCGAAGGCATGAAGTCAAGCCCGGAATAACCGGATGGGCACAGGTAAAGGGCAGGAACGCGCTTACATGGGAGGAAAAATTTGAGCTCGATGTTTATTATGTAGATAACATATCATTCAGGCTCGATCTTGAAATTCTTTTCCGGACGCTTGGCACTGTGGTATCAGGCACCGACATATATGACAGGACCGGTTCAACAATGGATAAATTTAAAGGAAATAAGGAATGAATATTCTGATCACCTCAGCCGGAAGGAGAGTTTCGCTCGTAAGGGAATTTATGACTGAAATTAAGGCACTTACAGGAGAGGGGAAAGTTTTTACGGCCGACATGAATCCAATGCTTTCGTCAGCATGCCAGGTTTCTGATGGCGCCTTTCGGGTGCCTCATGCATCTTCAGACGGATTTGGCAGGGAACTGCTGCGTATATGTTCCGAAAATGATATCAGGCTTATTATCCCGACAATTGATACGGAACTGCTGCCTCTCTCCGGCATAAGGGATTCACTTGCCGGGGCAGGTACTGAAATTGTCCTTTCTGAACAGGAGCTGATCAGAAAGTGCAGGGACAAAAGGCTAACACAGGAATTTTTCAGGCGGGCAGGACTTAAACACCTGAAGGAAATCGAAATACACAATGCGATGTTTCCCGTTTTTGCCAAACCTTTCGATGGCAGCAGCAGCATAGGTGCAAGAGTGATAAGAAACAGCGACGACCTTTCCAGGGCAATTTCAAGCGACAGCAGGCTGATTTTCTTTGAATACCTTGATCCTGCGATTCATACTGAATTTACAGTGGATTTGTATTTTAGCAGGCAAGGTATTCTGAAGTGCGCAGTGCCCAGGGAAAGGTTAGAGGTCAGGGCAGGGGAGGTGAGCAAGGGAGTGACCCGTCGGGGGCCGGTTTACGATCTTGTCTGCGACAAATTCAGAAATTGTGAAGGATTTTGTGGGTGTGTAACTTTGCAGTTATTCAGGAACAATGATAACGGTGAGTTCACGGCAATAGAAATCAATCCAAGGTTCGGAGGAGGGTACCCGCTTTCCTACAGGGCGAATGCAAATTACCCCGCCATGATAATCAGGGAGTATCTTCTGGGCGAGGATCCGGACTTTTTCGACGACTGGAAGACAGACTTGCTGATGCTCAGGTATGATGATGAAATAATAGTCGATGATTATAAAGGTTGATCAAAGAAGTTGCCTTGTATTCGATCTTGATGATACGCTATATTGTGAGATCGATTACCTTAAATCAGCCTTCACTGAAATTTCCCGAATGATATCGGTCAGTGACAGTGAACAAATCTATAATGAAATGCTGGATGATTATTTTTCAGGCGGGAACCCATTTCTAAATCTGCTTGGAAAGTATCCCGGACAGGGTCTTACACTTGAAAAACTGCTATATTTATACCGGAATCATTATCCGTCTGTCCTTCCATCGGCAGGAGTTGTTGAGTTCCTTATAGCTGTGAGAAGCAAAGGAGGATGTACCGGTATAATAACTGACGGGAGGAGCATAACGCAAAGGAACAAAATTAAAGCATTAGGTCTTGGTAACCTGATAGATATTATTTTAATTTCTGAGGAGGAGGGAGAATCCAAACCTTCGGAAACACTTTTCAGGAAGTTCATGAACAACAGGGACCCGGGCTTCCTGTATTATTTCGGAGACAATCCTGAAAAGGACTTCATAACACCCAAAAAGCTAGGGTGGAAGACTATAGGATTAAATTATTGCAAAACAATTCACAGGCACAGCATTGAAGAATTTCCTCATTCGCACAGGCCTGACGTACTTTTAAATAGTTTTACAGAAATCGGAGTTGAATAAACGATGAAACCTAAGATCTGGCTCTCATCTCCACACATGAGCGGAAGGGAGATGAAATACATTAATGAAGCTTTCACAACTAACTGGATAGCTCCGCTTGGACCCAATGTGGATAAATTTGAGAAGGACCTCTCAAACTATCTTTCTGTAAAAAGCGCAGCCGCTCTTTCATCAGGAACCGCCGCAATACACCTTGCCCTTATAGTCCTGGGTGTAAAACAGGGTGATGAGGTAATGTGCTCTACATTTACCTTTGCCGCATCCGCAAATCCTGTTGTATACCAGGGAGCCGTGCCGGTCTTTGTCGACAGTGAGCCGGATACCTGGAATATGGATGCCGCCCTCCTTGATAAGGCAATCGGCGACAGGCTTGCCAAAGGGAAAAAACCAAAGGCAATAATTGTAGTTCACCTATACGGGATGCCGGCAAACCTCAATGAGATCCTAGCCGTTGCTGCAAAATATAACATACCTGTCATCGAGGACGCCGCCGAAGCCATTGGCAGCGAATATGAGAACAAGAAATGCGGCTCATTCGGCAACATA
>JALOMK010000189.1 GCA_025455505.1 Bacteroidales bacterium | reverse complement strand
CTTCCCGTATATATTTACGCTCCGGCTGACCGTAGGCGCCCAGGGCGAAAAGAAAAAGGAATACTGCCACTGTTGCCGGTATTTTGCTTAAAAGTATTTTGGCAGTTGTCATCACATTTTGGTTTACTCAATAATTGCTTAATCAGATCTTAAACCTGAAAATCCTGATATTTGCCAGTCTCCGGTTTTTCCGCTCCATAATGAGGAAATCCGCAAATAGAAGCAGTAGCACAATAGCGGCGAAGATCTGGAACTGGTCATCGTACTCTGTATAAACAGTGCTTTCGATCTCCTGCTTTTTCATTTTCCTGATCTGGCTGAATATTTCTTCAAGTCCGAGGTTTGAGTTGCTTGCCCTTACATAGCTTCCGTTCCCGGCCTCTGAAATCTTCCTCAGAATATCTTCATCGAGCCTGGTAATAACAGTATTTCCTTCTATGTCCTTAAGATAATCGCGACGTCCTGATGAAAGGACCGGAATTGGAACCCCGTCGGCTGACCCGATCCCGATCGTATGAATTACAATACCGCTGCCTGCAGCCTCTGATGCAGAGGAAACCGGATCGTCCTCGTGGTTCTCACCGTCGGTGATTATTATCATTGCCTTGCTTTTGTCGTCACCGGGGGTAAAGGATCTGATGCCCAGGTTAATTGCGGCGCCGATCATCGTACCCTGTCGCGGGACCATTGCAGGGCTAATAGTGGAAAGAAACATTTTCGCTGAAACATAATCGGTAGTCACGGGGATCTGGGTGTAAGCGTCTCCTGCAAAAACTATTAGCCCTATCCTGTCATCCTCAAGATTATCGACGAGTCTTGAAATCGCCTGTTTTGCACGGGTTATCCTGTTGGGCTGGATATCTTCAGCAAGCATTGAGTTGCTAACATCAAGCGCGATTATTACCTCAACCCCCTCTCTTTTTACATCCTCAAGTTTGGATCCAAACTGGGGTCTGGCAAGCAGGATAATAAGTGCTGCCGAGGCAAGGAACTGTAATATGAATTTAACTATATGCCTTTCAGGGGAACTCTCAGGAATGAGTGTAGTCACAAGCTTGATTTCGCCTAAACGCGAAAGGGCTTTTCTCCTTCTAAGCTCATTGTATACGAATACAAACACCAGTACCGGCAGTAACAGCAGCAGGTAAAGAAAATCTGGATTTGCAAACCGGAACAACTGCATATTGTCTTTTGTTTATACCAGGTTTCTGAATAAAATATTCCTCGCCAGGATCTCGAGTAAGAGCAGGGCGAAAGCTATCAATGCGGGAAGAAGGAATTTCTCCTGTTTCCTGCTGAACTGCCGCACATCGATCTTCGATTTCTCGAGTTTATCAATCTCTCCATATACCTGCAGGAGCTTGTCGTTATCTGTAGCCCTGAAGTACTTGCCGCCTGTACTTTCAGCAATATCTATCAACACTTCTTCATCGATCTCAACAGGCATGTTCTGGTATTGAACGCCAAATGGAGTCTGCACCGGGTATGGTGCAACTCCCTGGGTGCCGACTCCGATTGTATAAACCCTTACACCGAAAGTCTTTGCAATGCCGGCTGCGGTTGCAGGAGCTATCTCTCCCCTGTTATTGACGCCGTCAGTGAGGAGTATTACGACCTTGCTTTTTGCCTCGCTTTCCTTTATTCTGTTCACTGCCGTTGCAAGGCCGTTTCCGATTGCAGTGCCGTCTTCTATCATTCCGCTCTGTATCTCCCGCAGAAGGTTTACAAGAACCGCGTGGTCTGTTGTTACAGGGCACTGGGTAAAGCTTTCTCCGCTGAATACCACCAATCCGATCCTGTCGTAGGGCCTTCCTGAAATAAATTCAACCGCGACATTCTTGGAAGCTTCAAGGCGGTCAGGTTTGAAGTCCCTTGCCAGCATGCTGCCCGAAATATCAAGAGCGAGCACGATATCGATGCCCTCTGTTGACACATTCTGGAAGCGGTCGGTAACCTGGGGCCGGGCCAGTATTATTATAATCAGAGCAATAGCAAGTGCCCTGGCACCGAATAAAATGTGCCTTAGGTAATGCCTGAAAGTTTTTCCGGAGCCTCTGAACTGCTCGAGCCCGGGCATTCTGAGCGAAGCGGCGGCTTTATGCTGCCTGAAAATGTAGTATCCCGCCATTGCCGGTACAAGCAGCAAGAGGTATAGGAATAATGGATTCTCAAATGTAATTCCGTTCATCTGTCACCTCCCTCAGAACTTTCTTTTACAACTGAGTCCAGAACCTGCTCCATTGTTGCTTCAACGAAGCCCCATGCCTTTTGAAAATCAGAGTCAATTTCAACGGGGTCAGGGTTGTATTTTGCAAATTTTACAAGATCAGCCGCGGTGAGGACCTCCCTGAGCGTGTTATACGATTCATTTTTCCTGAAGCCCTTTTTCAGCAGTTCGGCAAGTGTTTCTGATGTAGTCATTTCAAGCGAATATACCCTGTATCTCTTTTCAAGGTATTTTCGCAATATCTCAGTAAGCCTGGTATAGTATTCTTTAACCATTCCATTCTGCCACAGTTCCTGGTCACGCAATAGCGAGAGCTCGCGAAATGCAATTACATGCGCAGGTTCTGACTGTTCAGGTTCCTTCTCTGAATCGGACCTCACTCTCCAGTATTTTCTGAAATAACGGATTGCAAAAAGTATCAACGCAGCTGAAAGCAGGAATAGAAGGATCCATGGCAACAGCTCGGCCAGGGTAAGAGGAGCCTTGTAAGGCTGCACGATGTCGAATATTTTCAGTGTTGTGTCGGGAGGTGTTATATTCACCCTGCTGACATCAAGAAAAGTGTAATCCGAGTAAACTCTCTTTATTGTACTGCCGTCAGTGTACTCGGCATATTGAGGGGGTAGCTGGAATTTACCCGAATCGAATGACGTTACTAAATACCTTGATGTGATATTCATTCTTTCACCTGTGCGGGAAGTGTCAGTCAGTGGGCCGGAAACAATTTCAATTTTCCCGTAAAGTGTATCCCGGAACTGTGGTATTTTGATTTTCAGCGAAGCCGGCTGGTCAACTGAAACAGTAAAGCCTACCTGGTCGCCTATCAGAATACGGTTAGTATCGAATTTAACCCTGAGCTCTACATCCTGGCCCAGCGAATAGTCAGCGAAAAAAATCAGCAATATGGCAATAAGCAATGATCTGTTCATATATATCACCTGTTCTCAAACATCTTAATAAGCGGTTTGACATAGTCGGAACCTGTACTCAGCTCTGCAAAGTCAACACCGCATCTGCGGAAGGAGCTCCTTGTCTTTTCAAGATTACCCTTCCACCAGTCCCTGTAAACCTTCCTGACATGAGGTGATGAAGTGTCGATCCATTTTTCCTCTCCTGTTTCTGCATCAATCATCTTAACCATACCGATATCCGGAATCGACTCTTCAGCAGGATCCGAAATTTTGAGCGCTACAATGTCATGTTTGTTCGATGCAATTCTGAGTGCTTCTTCAAAGTCAGGAACAAGGAAATCAGAAAGTATGAAAGCAGTGCATCTTTTTTTTATCGCATTTGTTAGGTAACGGAGCGGGATATCAATGTTTGTTTTACTGCTTACCGGATGATAATCAAGAAGTTCTCTTATTATCCGGAGAATGTGTTTTCGTCCCTTAAGGGGTGGAATGAACTTTTCAACGCGGTCAGAGAAGAAAATGACACCGGTTTTATCATTATTGAAGATGGCTGAGAATGAAAGAACTGCTGCCACTTCGGTCATTAAATCCTTCTTGTAGCTGTTCACTGTCCCAAAACTTCCCGATCCGCTGACATCAATCAGCAGCATTACTGTGAGTTCCCTTTCTTCCTCGAAAATTTTTATGAATGGGTGACTGAATCGGGCGGTAACGTTCCAGTCTATGTTCCTGATATCATCTCCGTACTGGTATTCACGAACCTCACTGAAGGCAATGCCTCTTCCCTTGAAGGCGCTGTGATATTCCCCGGCAAAAATATGCCGGCTGAGCCCGCGTGTCTTAATCTCAATGCGGCGTACTTTCTTTATTAGTTCTGATGCATCCACCTTCTCTCACTCCTTTGTTTCCGGTTCAATAGTAATCGTGCATGCCCATTTTTCTTCTTTAAGCCTGATGATGAAGCTATTGCCATCCCTTGTATCAATCCATGTGTTATCTCCGGATTTTTTATACTTCGCATTAATTTCCTTCATCATTTCTGCTTTAAGACTATAATCGCAGATCATCCTTATGCTGTTGCAGACAGAATTCTCGTTCAGGAAGAACAGTGTTGTGAGTGTTTCGTCTCCGTCGGTGTATTTTAAATAGCTGAATTTGCTGTTAACAACAGAATTATAAATCATCCCGGAGTGATTCTCCTTCATGAATTTCCTTATTTCAAGACTGTTGTATCCAACA
Source organism: Bacteroidales bacterium (assembly GCA_025455505.1). GTDB lineage: Bacteria > Bacteroidota > Bacteroidia > Bacteroidales > VadinHA17 > LD21. The sequence continues at coordinate 739 of JALOMK010000189.1, read as the reverse complement.
AGGTTCTGTCCCGGAGATCCCAGTGTGCTTATCGCAAATAAATATATTGCAGCGTATATCTTCATCATTAAGCTTAAGGCACCTCAACCATGTTCAGTATTTCGGCGATAATTTTATCCTGGTTCACATTTTCTGCTTCTGCCTCATAGGTAAGGCCTATCCTGTGTCGCATTACGTCAGGACAGACTGATCTTATATCTTCAGGAATCACATATCCCCTTCTCCTAATGAATGCAAATGCCTTTGCCGCAAGTGCAAGGTTAATAGATGCCCTGGGTGAAGCACCGTATGAAATCATGCTTGTGAACTGTGGCAAACCGAATTTTGCAGGATTACGGGTTGCAAAAACGATATTCAGAATATAGTTTTCAATTTTTTCATCCATGTAAACTTCCCTTACGACTGATCTTGCACGAACGATGTCATCGGTTCCCAAAACCCTGTTGACTGAGGGAAATTCTTTGGAGAGATTCTCTCTCACTATCAGTTTCTCCTCCTCCATTGTCGGATAATCAATCAGGACTTTCAGCATAAACCTGTCAACCTGGGCTTCAGGGAGAGGATATGTTCCTTCCTGCTCTATCGGGTTCTGGGTTGCAAGTACAAGGAAGGGTTCATCGAGTTTGAAGGTTGTCTCACCTATTGTTATCTGCCTTTCCTGCATGGCTTCAAGCAGGGCGCTCTGCACTTTTGCAGGTGACCTGTTTATTTCATCGGCCAGGATGAAGTTTGCAAACAC
>JALOMK010000013.1 GCA_025455505.1 Bacteroidales bacterium | reverse complement strand
GTCCCCATGAACGGCCAGATGCTGGCCGCGAAGTACACGATGCCGTCCTCAATGACGGGTCCGCCACGCGCAGGCCAAGCGGAAATCAGCCGCCGATTGCCAATGTTCTGGCGGGCCCCGGGGCCTCCCCTCACGCGCCAGCGCAGGGTCCCGTTCTCTGCCGACACACAGTACAAGTGACCATCGTCGCTAGTGAAATACACACTGTCCCGAAACGCGACAGGCGCAAAGCGGACCGGACCGTCGACATAGCATGCCCACAGCTCCTCACCGGATTGGGCGTCGAGTGCCACAACCTTGTCGCTGTCGATAGTCGAAAAGAAATTTATCTGCTCTGTTAAAAGCGGGACAAATATCGAGAAGAAGATAACGAAAAAGCCCCATATTACAATCAGTGTCAGCAAGGCACCAAGCGCTCGAGGAAAAGAAAACCTTCCAATCCGTATCCTGCAGAACAGGTCCACAAGGGGCCTCCCCATTATCGACAATACTCCTGAAATAAGTATGTAGACAACTATGCTTCTGAAAAACCAGACAAGCGAGAGAAGAAGCAAAAGACCTGCAAAGAGGAGTATGTTCCTGAAAGTGGTATTCATCCGCATTGGGTTTCCTTTTACAAACCTAATTTAAATTTTCCGATTTCACTAAAAAGTATCCCTGGTTACAAACTGACAAATTGTCTGTCATAATTTCATGACAAGCGTCATTTTGTCAGCTTTAATGATTTGGAACGGAGTTTGAAAAGTGAGTGATGTAAACAAACAAATAATGTTAAACTTAAAAATAAAGGAGGACAAAGCCATGTTACCATCACTTACAAGAAGAAGCTACAAGCCTTTCTACATGTCAAATCTTTTTGACGATGATTTCTTCAGCTTTACACCTTCACGTTCAGGCTCGCTGCCTGCCGTGAACATAAGGGAAGATGAAAAGAACTACACACTCGAGCTTGCTGTTCCCGGGATGAACAAGAACGATCTCAAGATCGACGTAAACGAGGATCTTCTTACAATCTCGACCGAGACAAAGAACGAGAGTGAGGAAAAGAGCGAGGGATACAAGCGCAAGGAATTCAGTTTCACTTCATTCTGCAGGAGTTTCTACATCCCCGACAATGTAAACAAAGACAAGATTTCTGCAAGTTACAGGGATGGGATACTCTATGTTGAGATCCCGAAAGAGGAAGAGGAAAAATCAAAGATCTCCCGCCAGATCAAGATTTCATAAGCTTAATCATGCAACAGAAAATCCCGGTCAGAAGCCGGGATTTTTAATTTGATTGCACTCAATGTCAAATTTCTCTGCGAAGGTACGGCCGAACTGCCTCAGCTGTTCTGCTTTGTCGGCTCCTGGAGCAAACTTGAAGATCAGGGCATCCTCGAAGACCTTGAATTTAAGCTGCCTCATATTCTCAAGGATTATCCTGGAGGCCTCACCGCTCCAGCCGTATGACCCGAATGCGCTGCCAAGCTTTCCCTTGTCCCTGATAGGGTTGACAAGGGAGAAAAGCCTGTAAACCGGAAGAAGCGTATTCTGGTTAATGGTAGGTGATCCAACAAGAAGGGCATCGGCCCAGGTAAGCTTTTCATCAAGCTCCGCATCCGGCATATTCTCGATATCACAAATATCCAGGGCGATGTCTTCTGTTTCCGAGATCCCTTCACCTATCAGCGCTGCTGCATCCTTTGTATAGCCATAGGCTGAGATATAGGCAATGAGAACATTCCTGTGGCTTCGCTCCTGCGAAAGCTTCATGTACTCCTTCGACAACTCCTCGCTCAGCTCCACTGCCCTGGCGATTGAATCGCTGTGAACCGGACCGTGGCCTGGGCATATGTAATCAATTGTGAGCGGCCTGATCCTGTCAATTGCCCGGAGCATGAACCTGCTGAAGGGCTTCAGGATAACATCAAAATAATACCTGAACGACTCCTGATAGGCACCGTTGAAATCTGCAAACATGTCGGGGCTGCAATAATGAGCCCCGAAAGAATCGCAGGTGAACAGCACCCTGTCCTCAACAAGGTATGTATATATTGAATCGGGCCAGTGAAGGTTGGGGGCTGATATGAACCTCAGGTTCTTGTCCCCCAGATCGAGTACATCGCCATCCTTTACTGTCATCGACCTGAAAGGCACATTTACTATATCCTCGAGGTAGCGAATGGCGCTACCGCTGCCGACAACAACAGCATCAGGCGCTAAGCTGAGCAGAAGCCCGAGGCTGCCGGAATGATCCGGCTCCGTATGATCGAGAATTATGTATTCTATCTCAGCAGGATCAGTAAGCTGCCTGAGTTTGGCAAGGTAGACATCGCTGAACTTCTCCTTTGCAACTTCCACTATTGCTTTCCTGCGGGCATTAATGAAATATGAATTATATGTGGTACCGTAGTTTGTATGCATTATAATGTCGAAGGTCTTGATATCATAGTCAAGCACCCCTATCCATTTAACGTCATCGGTTATATCTATAATATTGTCGTCTTTCGCTCTCATCGCTTCCTCACTTTCCAATCTTTGCAATTATACTCTTGTTTGCCCTTACCTGCTGTAGGATGGGCACCTCCACTTCGGTTCCCCTCGGGAGGAAGATATCGACTCTCGATCCGAACTTGATGAAACCCAGTTCTTCCCCCTGGGTCACAAGCTGTTCTGGTCGTGAATATGTAACAATGCGCCTTGCCACTGCTCCTGCTATCTGTCTTACAAGTATCTCGGTGCCGTCGGCTGCTTCAATAACAACTGAGCTCCTTTCGTTAAGCTCTGAAGATTTCGGGTGCCATGCAACCATGTACCTTCCATGGTGGTACTTTACGTACTTTATTTTCCCCGACACCGGGTACCTGTTGCTGTGAACGTTGAAGGGTGACATGAATATTGAGACTTGCAGGCGCACATCTTTGAAATATTCATTTTCCTCAGTCTCCTCTATTACAACAACCTTGCCGTCGGCAGGGGCATAGACCAGGTCCAGGGCCGGTTCAATATGCCTGTGGGGCCATCTGAAAAAAAAGAGAAGGAATATGTAAAATGCTGCTGATCCAAGTATAAAAAACCACCTTGCAAAAATGTTTCCCGGCAAAAAAAGACCAATTGCAATGTTCAGAACAACAAGCCCAATGAGCCCGAATCCGAGTATTTTATATCCTTCCTTATGAATGGTCATCCGTTAAAAATTTGCACAAAGCTAATCAAGTCTCCCTTATCATCCAATAAGGGAAATAAAAAGATATGCAGGAGGGAAGGCAATAAGCGCACTGTCGAAGCGGTCGAGAAAGCCCCCGTGCCCGGGCATGAAAGTTCCGGAATCCTTAACCCCGGCACTTCGCTTTAGCATCGATTCGACAAGGTCGCCGAATGTTCCTGCGATTGACACAATTCCGGCCATGGCTACCCATTCCGGTTTACCTGTGACCCCGAGCCAGCCCGACAAAAGCCAGCCGGCGAGGGCAGCCAGGATAAGACCTCCCGCAAAGCCTTCCCATGTCTTTTTGGGAGAGATCCTCTCGAAAAGCTTATTCCGTCCGAAAGTAATGCCTGCCAAATAAGCCCCCGTGTCATTGGCCCAGATAAGAATGAAGAACCCGATTATCAGGCCGGGCGAAAACTCAATATCCCAGCTGCTGACAAGGGGTTGAAGTCCGCTTTGCCCGAATGCCGCAAAGGGAAACAGAGAAAAGGGCAGTGCTGTGTATAATACGGCAAGGAAGGTATGGGCTATTGAGTCGAAGGGTTTTTCCTGCTTCCTGTAGAGCTCAATTACCATTATAATGCCTCCCACCGGAATAAGGAGCAGCATATACTTTGCGGCCAGCAATTCAAGGGCACAAAGCGTTGAGAGCACATAAGCGAATATCCCGGTCACAATCGCGGGTATGACCTGTGTCCTGATTCCCGAGCCCCTTATAATCTGGTGATATTCTAACTGAGTTCCGGCAAGGAGTATAAGTCCCGACAGGAAGAATGTAACCGGATGAAGCCAGAATCCGCCCAGGACAAAAATTACTATCCAGGCTCCTGTGAGCGTTCTTCTGAAAAAATTGTTCAAGACTCCTCCTGGTTGATCTTTTTCTTTTTTGATTTTGTTTCTCCGGATTTCTTCTCCGCTTTTTTGCCGGGCTTTGCCTCCGGGGCTGCATCTGACCCTGTCTTCGAAGCTTTTTCAATCTCCGTACCTGCCTCGGCTGCCTTTTCAGGAAGTTTTCCTTTAGGATTCTCCGATGCCTCCCTTAGCTCCCTGAGCTGCTCAGCTTTTCTTTTCCCGAATATCCTCTCGAGGTCCTCGCTGAAGATAACTTCCTTTTCGAGAAGCAGCTCGGCAAGTTCAGTAAGCCCCTTTATATTGTTTTTAAGAACAGATTTTGCCCTCTCATACGATTCGTCAATAATAAGCTTAACCTCCCTGTCGATGAGTTCGGCAGTCTTTTCACTGTAAGGCTTTGTGAGCCCGAAATCAGACTGTCCGGAGGAGTCGTAGAAACTAATGTTCCCGACTTTCTCGCTCATCCCGAAGAAAGTTACCATTGCATAGGCCTGCTTTGTTATTTTCTCCAGATCACTAAGGGCCCCGGTGGATATCTTGTTGAACATGAGCTCTTCTGCAGCCCTGCCGCCAAGGGCATAGGCCATCTCATCGAGTATCTGTTCGCGGGTAGTCAGCTGTCGTTCTTCAGGAAGATACCAGGCTGCCCCAAGGGCGCGGCCCCTCGGGATAATTGTAACCTTAAGGAGCGGACTGGCATGTTCGAGCAGCCAGCTTACCGTAGCATGACCTGCTTCGTGATAGGCTATTGTCTTCTTCTCCTCGGGGGATATTATTTTCGTCTTTCGCTCAAGCCCTCCCACTATCCTGTCGACGGCATCGAGAAAATCCTGTTTTTCAACCACTGTCTTGTTCTTCCGGGCAGCAATAAGAGCTGCTTCATTGCAGACGTTTGCAATATCTGCCCCCGAAAATCCCGGTGTCTGCTTTGCGAGGAAACCTATGTCAAAATCCTTGTCGAGCTTTATGGGTCGCAGGTGGACCTTGAAGATAGCCTCTCTTTCCGGCAGATCCGGAAGTTCAACATGTATCTGCCTGTCGAACCGTCCGGCACGCATAAGCGCCCTGTCGAGGATATCGGCCCTGTTTGTGGCAGCCAGAATTATCACGCCGAGATTGGTCCCGAACCCGTCCATTTCAGTAAGCAGCTGGTTCAGCGTGTTTTCCCTCTCGTCGTTCGACCCGAAATTTGCATTCCGTCCCCTTGCGCGTCCTACAGCATCGATCTCGTCAATGAAAACTATGCAGGGAGCTTTTTCCTTCGCCTGCTTGAAGAGATCTCTCACCCTTGATGCACCCACACCGACAAACATCTCAACAAAGTCTGATCCCGAGATCGAGAAGAAAGGAACATTGGCCTCGCCTGCCACAGCCTTTGCAAGCATAGTCTTACCTGTACCGGGAGGTCCGATGAGGAGAGCGCCTTTTGGAATCTTACCGCCGAGGCTTGTGTATTTTTTCGGGTTCTTGAGAAAATCGACTATTTCCATTACCTCTGTCTTTGCCTCCTCGAGCCCCGCCACATCGTTGAAATTAAGCTTCACGTTTGTATCCTTGTCGAATATCTGTGCCCTCGATTTGCCAACGTTGAAAATGCCACCTGCACCGCCGGCTCCTCCGCCTGCCATCCTCCGCATCATGAACAACCAGAAGAATATAAGTATTGCCGGCAGAAGAAGCCATCCCAATATCTCAACGAAGTAGTTCTTCTTTGTAATAAACTCGGGGTAGATGAGCTCGCCTTCCTGGTATTCAGCTCCTTTCTGAATCTCGAGAAGCCACGGTTCAAAGCTGCCCGCATCGCCTATGTTGTATGTATAGTGAGGCTTGGGAGCCGCCAGCCCGAAACCTGTAGCGGGTTTCGGAAGCTTCGGGTACCTTCCTGACTCTACGGCTTCCTTCTTAAGGTAAATCTCGGCGGTTTTCTCATTTACAACGATAATCTTTTCAATGTCGCGGTTCTTCACCATTTCCTTGATCTCGTTCTTGTTCGTCTTGAGCGCCGTGCTGCCCCCGAACAGGAACTGCATCATTATCAGCGACAAAGCAAGTATTGCAAAAATCCAGTTAGTATTGAACCCCGGTTTTAGCTTCTTGTCAGGTCCCTTACCTGTGCCCTGATTATTATCTGTCTTTTCTGTCATAACAATTTTCCCTTCTCTATTTTTTCCTGCACTTTTTCTGTCCTGGCATCAGCCCACAGCGACTCTAGCGAATAAAAATTCCTGTATTCCTCAAGAAATATATGCACAATGGCATCGCCGAAATCGAGCAGGACCCAAAAACAGTTGTCGAGCCCTTCAACATGCCTTGGCTTCTGCCCTGCCCCTGCCCTCACCGCATCCTCGACTGAATCGCAGATTGCGCTCACCTGGGTTGTGGATGATCCATGACATATAACAAAATAATCAGCTATTCTGTTTTCGAGCTTTCTGAGATCTATTTTAATAACATCGTTACCCTTTTTCTCAAATATTCCCTTTGCTATGCTGTCGAGCAGTATCTTTGTTTCGTCAGGCTTCTTTCCCATTAATATATATCACTTTGATATTAAGTCGCAAAAGTACCACTTTTATCTGTATTTTTGGCACTGTAATAGCGATTTGCAATTTCAATGCCAATAAAAAATGGCAGTTAATGCTGTCATGGTTTGATATACTGTAAACAGGCAAACCCAGGGTTATGATAATAGGATCAGAAATAATCAGTTTCGACAGCCTGCAATCAACAAACAGCCATGCAGCAGTGCTGTTAAGGAGCAGCAGGATAAATGAGGGAACAATAATAAGCGCCGGCTACCAGAGCGCCGGAAGAGGCCAGGCCGGAAACACCTGGGAGAGCGAAGCAGGCATGAACATCCTTATGAGCGTAATCCTCTTTCCTTACATGATAGCTGCCGACAGACAGTTCGTCATCACAGTGGCTCTTTCGCTTGGCATCCGTGATTTTGTTGCAGGGGAGGCCAAAAATATAAAAATAAAATGGCCGAATGACATTTATGCAGGGAATGACAAAATAGCAGGTATATTGATTGAAAATGCACTAAGCGGAAACTCAATTGAAAATTGCATAGCGGGCATAGGGCTGAATCTCAACCAGGAGAAGTTCACTCCTTCCGCAGGAAAGGCAATATCACTAAAGAACCTGACAGGCCTTACCTACGACCGCACTGTTTCTGTGACAAGGCTGGCCGCCTGCCTCGACAGGCGCTACATGCAGCTGAGGACGGGCAAAACTGCAGAACTGGAGGAGGAGTATGCCTCTCATCTCTACAGGCTTGGTGAACTTTCATGGTTCAGCGACAAGGGCGGCAGGTTCGGAGGCATTATCAGGGGAATCGACAAGGAAGGACGGCTCAGGGTGGAGCGGGAAAACCGGGTCACAGATAGTTATTACTTCAAGGAAATTGAGCTTATTCCCTTATCTCCTTCCAGCCCCTGAAACTTTCCATCTTTTCAATCAGTATCTCCAGGAAGCGCTCCAGCGGCCTGGAAGCAACAATTTTCAGCATGGGATTAAGATCGGCGTCAACCGTTACCTTTACACAGGCTGACTGAGCGGACTCCCCGGATATTTCAAGGCTAAGCCTGAAATCCTCCTTGTTCAGGGCATCGCCCTCAAAAATCACGCTGCTGAACTCCGTCTTTGATGCAATGCGCACCGAAACAGTGCCGATCATGCTCACTGAAAATGAACATGAATCCTTTTCTGCTGCGAAGTTTGTTACTGTCCCTTCAGGGACGAACTGCCCGAAGTTCCTTATATCGCTCGCAAAAGTGAAAACGTCTTTATCGCTGCACGTCACTTTCCCCGTGCGGCTTCCGAATGAAGTATTATAAGCCATATAACCTGAATTATTTTATTGGAGAGCAAGGCCCCAGTTTGCGGGATCAAGCCTCCATTTTCTGAGGGTCTCAACCTCCTCGTTTCCTATGTAACCTGTTTTTACGGCCGTGTCGATGAGAGCCGTATAGTTACTCAATGTATCGAGACGGCAGTTCTCAGCCTCAAAGCCGTCTGCAGCCTTCTTAAACTCGTAGGTGAATATAGCTGCCATCCCCAGTACCTCGCACCCGGCATCCCTTAGTGCCTTTACTGCGCTCAGGCTGCTTCCTCCTGTTGAAATAAGATCTTCTATTACAACCACTTTCTGGCCCGGCAGCCAGAACCCCTCGATCTGGTTACCGAGTCCATGTTCCTTTGCGCCTGACCTCACGTAAACAAAGGGAAGCCCCATGCGGTCGGCAGCCAGGGCTCCATGTGCGATTGCCCCTGTTGCAACTCCTGCTATCAGCTCAGCCCCGGGATAAAGCTCTTTCACAAGCGATGCAAATGATGAGGCTATGAATGACCTTACTTCAGGAAATGAAAGGGTCTTCCTGTTATCGCAATAGATAGGAGACTTCCAGCCCGAAGCCCAGGTGAAAGGATTTGACGGTTGCAATTTTATTGCTTTAATTTGTAAAAGGAATCCGGCAGTTTTTTTCGCAATATCTTCCATATGGATAAGTATAAAGTTCATTTCGAGAACAGGTTCATTATGCTCAGCAGGGAACCCGACCGCATACAAAAATACGGCTTATTCCATAAATTCTACTCCACTAAGGAACTTTACAAGCTAATCGCTTATTTCCAGGAAGATAAGAGCATCCAGTCGGTCAATGTCTATTCCGGCGACATCACATACCTGTGGAAGCTCTTCAGGATATACTTCACTGAAGTAGGAGCAGCAGGCGGCCTCGTGAAGCATGATTCGGGAAAATATCTCTTCATCGAAAAGAAGGGTAAGCTTGACCTTCCGAAGGGTCATATTGAAGAGGGTGAGGAACCGGAAGCCTGTGCCCTCAGGGAGGTAAGCGAGGAGTGCGGCATCGAGGGCCACAGGATTGTTAAAAGCCTTGTGCCGAGTTACCACACATATACCTGGGAGAGCATATCCTACCTGAAAAAAACGCACTGGTTTCTGATGGAGTACAGCGGGGAGCTGATAAGCAGCCCGCAGGAAAAAGAAGGAATAACCAAAGTTGAGTGGCTCAGTCCCGATGAGCTGAACAGGATAAAGGATAATGCATGGCTTTCGCTGATGGACCTGATAAATATTTCAGTCCTGCGCGATTAGCTGCTCATTCCTTTTCGGCCTTCATGCTTCGGATGTCAAGTTCCTTTGGAAGAAGCATTGATGCGTCCCCTCCGCTTCTTATAATGTCGCGCACGATTGTTGAATTTATGTGGCTGTGCTCGGGAACCGTAAGCAGGAACACTGACTCTATTTCAGGGGCAAGCACCCTGTTGACCTGTGCAATGGCCCGTTCGAACTCAAAATCGGCAGCTGTCCTCAGTCCCCGCAGGAGGAATGAAGCATTCTTTCTCCTGCAGTAATCAACAGTGAGCCCTTCATAATGATCCACGCTGATGCGCGACTGGAAGCTGAACAGGTTTCTTATTGCTTCTTCGCGTGACTCGAGCGTGAAGTAGCTCTTTTTTAGTGCATTGGCGCCAACTGCGATGATTATCTCGTCGAAAATTGCCAGGGCTCTGACAACAATCGCTTCATGTCCTATTGTAAACGGATCGAAGGAGCCCGGGAAAACTGCAATCTTTTTCATTCGAATGTTATTTGCCTGGGGTTCGATACCTTCTGCTTCAGAAGCGAAAGTTCCAGAACGCCCATTATAGTTTCAACATAGTGGAATTTCAGTCCCCTGATATATATTTTTTCAATATTCTCAACATCCTTCCTGTTTTCAGCTGAGAGAATAATCTCCCTGATGCTCGAGCGCTTGGCGGCAAGTATTTTTTCCTTGATCCCGCCCACCGGCAGCACTTTCCCCCTAAGCGTAATTTCGCCTGTCATTGCCATGTATTTCCTTACCTTGCGCTGTGTGAAAGCCGATGCGATTGATGCAGCCATTGTAATTCCTGCCGAGGGGCCGTCCTTCGGTATTGCTCCCTCGGGAACATGAATATGTATGTTCCATTTTTCAGCGAAGCTGGCCGGGAGATCGAGTAGTGAAGCGTTGGCCTTGAGGTACTCGAGTGCTATAATCGCTGACTCCTTCATCACTTCACCAAGGTTGCCCGTCAGGGTAAGTTTGCCGCTGCCCTTGCTGAGGCTTGTCTCAACGAATAGTATCTCGCCTCCTGCTGCAGTCCATGCAAGGCCGGTCACAACACCTGCCTGGTCATTGCCCGCGTACAGGTCACGGGTGTATTTTGCCGGTCCGAGCATTTCTGCAAGTGCTTCGGCACTAAGATCCTTGTCGTAATCCTTCTCAGATGCTATGTTCTTGGCAGTAACCCTTACAATTTTTGCAAGCCGCTTGTCAAGCTCCCTCACGCCCGATTCCCTCGTATACTTGTCTATGAGGGTTTCCATGACCTTCCCGTTGATTGTAAGCTGTTCAGGCTTTACTCCATGTGCCTCGAGTTGCTTGGGAAGAAGGTGTCTTGCGGCTATCTCAAGTTTTTCCTCGACAAGATAGCCAGTTATTTCAATAAGCTCCATCCTGTCACGCAGTGCCGCGCTGATTGTTGCAAGGTTATTTGCCGTGGCAATGAAAAGAACCTTCGACAAGTCATACTCCATTTCGAGGTAGTTATCGAAGAAGGAACTGTTCTGTTCAGGGTCAAGCACCTCGAGAAGCGCCGAAGACGGGTCGCCCCGGAAGTCCTGCCCCACCTTGTCGATCTCATCGAGTATGAAAACGGGGTTTGACGATCCGGCCCTGCGTATGTTCTGGACTATCCTTCCAGGCATGGCTCCAATGTATGTTTTCCTGTGGCCCCGTATTTCAGCCTCATCGTGAAGTCCGCCCAGTGACATTCTGACATACTTGCGGCCGAGTGCCCTTGCAACCGATTTGCCGAGCGAGGTCTTTCCTACGCCGGGGGGGCCGTACAGGCATAGGATGGGTGACTTGAGATCGCCTTTAAGTTTCAGAACCGCAAGGTGTTCAAGTATCCTTTCCTTCACTTCACCGAGACCAAAATGGTCGGAATCCAGGACCTTCCTGGCGTTGTTCAGATCAAGATTGTCATCGGTGTAAAAGTTCCATGGCAGATCGAGGAGTGTCTGGATGTAGTTGACCTGCACGGAATACTCAGCAGCCGCAGGGTTAAGCCTGTGAAGCTTTTCGAGTTCCCTTGTGAACACCTTCCTTACATCGTCGCTCCAGTTCTTTGTATCAGCTTTTATCCTGTATTCCTCAACTTCCTTTTCAACAGGATTTCCGCCCAGCTCATTCTGGATAGTCTTCATCTGCTGGTGAAGAAGGAATTCCCTTTGCTGCTGGTCGAGCTCGCTCTTTACCTTTGACTGCAGTTCGTTTTTGAGTTCGAGAACCTGGATTTCCTGGACGAGGAACTCAAGGAGCATAAAACCCCTGTCGCGAAGGGAGTTAATTTCAAGGAGCTTCTGCTTATCCTGCACCTTGATGTCGGTGTTGGAGCAGATAAAGTTTATGAGATAAGTATTGTTTTCAATGTTCTTGATTGCAAAACTTGCCTCGGGACTGATATTGGGATTAATTTTTATGATCTTGAGCGATAGGTCTTTAAGCGACCCTACTATTGCATCAAAATCCTTGCTGAAGGAGTCGGGTTTTATCTCAGGGATTGGCTTCACCCTTGCAATGAAATAAGGGTCATCGGAAACGAGGGTGCTGAGCGACATTCTTTTCCGGCCCTGTATGATGGCTGTTGTTGAGCCGTCAGGCATCTCAAGCAGCTTCACTATCTGGCCGATTGTCCCAACCGGGTGAAGATCCTGGAAATCGGGATTTTCTGTATCAGGATCTTTTTGGGCAACAGTTCCTACGATCCTGTCGTTCCTGTAGGCATCCTTGATAAGCTGTATCGACTTTGGCCGCCCTATTGATATAGGCAGCACTACGCCCGGGAAGAGCACAGTGTTACGCAGCGAAAGTATGGGGATTATTTCCGGGACCTCAACCTCTTCAAGCTCGCCATCGTCACCGTCGGCAATTATGGGCACAATATCACCCTCTCCGTCAATAATGTCGGGCAGGAATATTTCTGTCATGTTCTTCCTCTGCTTTCTTTCCATTCTTTCAATAATTCATCGTGCACATCCAGCCAGGAACCATTCATTTCCCCTCCCGCAGGGGCCAGGTGTGGGATCTTTTTTTCCCCTCACGGAGGGGCCAGGGGTGGGTTCTTATTCCTGACCAGCCCTGTTCAGAATCTTCCAAAATTACATATTATTTCCACAACTCTGCCGGGGGAGAGTATTGCAAGGATTATGCCATGGCTGGAATATGCAATAAAAAAAGCCTCCGCGGGAGGCTTTTAAGACAGATACTGACATTTAGTCTATTTTTTCTTCCCTACATGATCCTTGTAACGGTTCATGAACTTGTCAACCCTTCCTGCGGTATCAACAAGCTTCATTTTACCAGTATAGAAAGGATGCGATGTATTTGAAATCTCGAGTTTAAGAAGAGGATATTCCTTTCCGTCTTCCCATTTGATATTTTCCTTGGAAGGCGCCGTTGACTTGCTCATAAAAACATGTCCGTTCGACATATCCTGAAACACGACTAGCCTGTAATTGCTGGGATGAATTCCGTTTTTCATTTCCTGAATTGTTTTCCTGTTATTCTGATAAAGTCCCGATTATTAGGGACTGCAAAATTAACATTCATTCATTAAAATGCAAAATGAAATTGCAAATTATTGGCATGGATGTTTGCATTAATCTCTAATATGCTGTTTTTCAGCCATTTCGTCTTTGTACCTTTTGAACGGGATCACCTTGTCAATCATATACCTGTAAGTAATATGCGTCTTGGCTCTTGAAGCTCCCAGGGCCTCGTATATTGCAAGCATCCGGGGATTGTAATCGCCAACCCATGAAAGTTCAAGTTCGCGGTACCATGGCTTTTTCGCAAAGGACTTGTATATATGAAGGAAGATAGCTGACTCCACGCCGTTGTTCTGGTAAGAAGGATGGACTCCTCCCACGAGGGCCCTTGCCCTTGTCATCTTATGGGTGGCCCTGAACCAAAGGAATCTTATCATGTTCCATGGGTTCATCCGTCCGTTGAAATATTTAAGTATCTGGTTGAAATCCGGCATAATCACAAAAAAGGCAATCGGTTTCCCGTTGTGGTATGCAAACCAGATAAGTTCCTCATCAATTATAGGTTTGGCCTTTTTCAGCGACTCATTGAGCAGGGCGGGGTCGATGGGTGTAAAATCTTCCTTGAAAACTGACCAGGTTGAGTTATATATTTCTGCGATATCGTCAACATAGCGTCTGCTCCTGGCAATTTCGAAATGCCTGAATTCATAGCCCGGGCGCTTTGATATCCATTCCGCAATCCTCATGATTCTCTCAGGGAAAACGGTGAACTTGTTTTCAGGGTCATGGACTTCCCTGTGAAAGGAGTATTGTTCAAAGTAATTCCTGAAACCATATTCCTCGAAATAATTCCTGTAGTATTTCATGTTGTAGGGCATTCCATAGCCCTGCTGCACGAAACCATCAACAAGAAGGCCCCAGTTATTGTCGTTTTCCCCGAAATTAATCGGGCCGTCCATAGCTTTCATCCCCCTGCTTTCGAGCCACTCCCTGGCAGTATCGAAAAGCATGAAGGCGAGGTCCCTGTTGTCAGTCACTTCAAAGAAACCTATCCCGCCGGTTGGCTGGTGTTCTGCATCGGACCTTTGCCTGTCGATAAAGGCTGCTATCCTCCCGCTTACTTCACCGCTGCTGTCGCGGGCAATCCATCTTGTTGCCTCGCCCCGCCTGAAGGCCTGGTTCTGAGCCGGATCAAAGACCGACTCAATGCCGGAATCGAGCGGACAGACCCAAAAGGGATCGTTCCTGTAAAGTTTCTTCGGAAAGTTGACAAAATCCTTCCTGTCCCTTGAAGTTGTTACCTCAGTTACATGCATATGTATCTGTATGATTGGTGACAGGACAAAGATAAATTATTTCGAGGGCATTGAAAAGCCCTGCGCTTCCTTACTTTATATCTATAACCCTGTGGTCGATAAGAATGAAGGTGAGTCCGATGAGAAAGACATAAATTGCGTAAACCTTAAGAGGAATGTATTCTGCGGGCCTTATTTTCATTTTAATCCACAGGTAGGAAGCAAGGAATATCTTTTCAATGCAATACACGATAAATGTAGAGAGCGCCACACCCACGAGATTATAGCCCCAGTGTATCATAAGCAGGCTGAGCGGGATATTTATCGACAATTCAACAATGGCGGCTATCAGGGTTATATGCGTCTTTTTACGTCCTATTATTATTGTCTGGGGAAAGACAAGCCTTGGTATGATAAGCAAAGAATAGACGAGGAAGATGTCGGCGCTTCTCTGGAAGTCGGGATTGAACATTCTTGGATAGAGCCACCTTGTAAAAAGCATTATGAGAATGGCTGCAGGAAAAAGAATGTGCATCAGTTTTTCGGACTTAACCCTGATCTTCGCCAGCGACTCCTTCATTCTTTCCCGGGTTGAGAATTCCGGCAGCATGGCATTGCTTAATCCATTGGCAAGCATAAGCACCAGGGGAAACTCCTTTGCTCCGTAACGGAACCATGCAAACATCCCAGGATCGTGGTAGACGCTGGAAATTATTACCCCGTCAACATATTGAGCCGATCCGCTTATGAGTGAAGTCAGTATCAGTGGCGTTCCAAGGTAGAGATGCTCCTTCATGAACTCAAATGAAACCTTCATCTCAGAGTACCTCCTGAGAAGGATTATCAGCCACACCCAGCGAATACCTGTTATCACCAGGAGCCCGTAAACAGACCAGATGATATCCTTTCCAAGCAGGATCGGCACAATAATGAGAACAAGCTGGGCCAGGAAAGTATAGAGGCCATACTGGAATATCCTGTACGACCTGTTGTTAAGCAGGTAAATGTATTCGATAAGACACACAGGGCTGCTGAGAAGAATATAAAGCAGAAGAGTGTTCAGAAAAGGTACATTCCCCGAGATATGAAAAACTGAAAAATGATTTTTAAGCGAATGTCCCAGCAGGAAAAAGAGGAGGCTGAAAAAACAAAGCAGGAGAAAGGCATTGAATATCTCGGGTGATTTGGTTTTGCCATTTTCTCCGATTTTCCTGAATGTCCTGTTCCTGTGATAAAGCGGAAGCAGGCTCTGGATGATGCCCGTCACCCAGAAAAATGTAAGCAGGCCCGCAATGAACATGAACATCTCCCACTGGCCGATTTCGGCCCTGGTGAGGTGGCTCTTTGTAAAGACAATGCTTATAATAAGAAAGACAACTGGCTTCATCAGCTGGAAGAGCTGAAGCCCTGATATGTTGTCTATTAATTTAAGTTTCTTCAATATTTGTCATTCAATAA
>JALOMK010000012.1 GCA_025455505.1 Bacteroidales bacterium | reverse complement strand
CCTCCAGCACGCGACTGAGCGAGTCGTAGGCCATCTGCGCAACGGCTTCCGTGGTTGCCTTCACCTTCGAGGGGGAATGCGCGAAGTCGAGGTAGACAACTCCCTTGTCGTTTTCAAGGATCTTCTGGAGTCTTTTCGAGGTCCCGTCAAAGCTTTTCACAGCTTCATAGAAATCATCTTCAGGCACTCCCGCCGCAAGGCAGGCAGCCTTCGCTGCCGAGAGATTCTGCATGTTGTGTTCCCCGAAGATCCTGACGGGCACCACCCTGTTATGAGTTGCTGCGAAAAAACCTTCCTTGTTCTGAAAGTAACCGTGTGTGCGGTAGGGTACTCTGTTTATCCCTTCCGGCGCGGTGAGGGCCACTTTTTTCACCTCCTCATCATCAGCGTAATAGATAAGAGTCCCTCCCGGGGTGATCTTTGCAGTGAATATCCTGAACTGTTCAACATAGTTTTCGTAGGTTGGAAACACATTCATATGGTCCCAGGCAATGCCGTTGATTATTGCTATATCGGGCATGTAGAGATGGAATTTCGGCCGCCTGTCGAGGGCAGATGTAAGGTATTCATCGCCTTCGAAAACAGCCAGCTTTGATCCGGAGGACAGGCCTACCATTGTATCGAAGCCATCTATCTGCGAACCCACCATGTAGTCGAATTCAAGTCCCAGCTTCCTGAAGACGTGCATTATTATCGCCGTTGTGGTTGTCTTCCCGTGGCTGCCGGCAACGACTATGCGTTTCTTGTCCTTTGTTTGTTCGTAAAGATACTCCGGGAAGGAGTATATTTTCAGTCCCAGTTCGCGGGCTTTCTCAAGTTCGGGATTCCCTTCTTTCGCATGCATGCCGAGGATCACAGTGCCGGTGTCAGCATCCAGTTTTTCCGGAAACCAGCCTGCCTGCTGAGGCAGGAGACCATGGGAGGCAAGTCTCGATCTGGAAGGTTCGAAAATCTCGTCGTCAGATCCGGTGACCTGGTAGCCTTTCCTGTGAAGGGCTATAGCGAGGTTGTGCATCACAGCCCCGCCGATTGCAATGAAATGAACCCTCATCCTATACGTCGCAGATCAGGATGCACTTTTTGAGAGAGGCGAGCTTGTCCTTGGCAGCAGGAACAAATTCCTGCCCCACGTATCCCTTATAACCTGTTTTTACAACGGCATTCATTATGGCAGGATAGTAGAGTTCCTGGGTTTCATCGAGTTCATGACGGCCTGGCACGCCTCCGGTATGGATATGCCCTATGTATTTGCTGTACCTGTTTATGTTCTCAATTACGTTGCCCTCCATAATCTGCATGTGGTATATGTCGTACAGGAGTTTAAACCTTTCCGATCCCACCATCTCGCAAAGGGCGGCACCCCATGAGGTCTTGTCGCACTGGTAGTCCTTGTGGCCGTAGCTGTTGAGGAGCTCCATTATCACAGTGACGCCGTATTTCTCGGCAGAAGGCATTATCTGCCTCAGTCCCTTTGCACAGTTTATCAGTCCTTCGTTGTCCGGCATGCCCTCACGGTTGCCGGAGAAACATATGAGGCTGGGCACCCCGGCCGCAGCGGCTTTAGGGATCATAGCCTCGAAGTCGGCTATCAGCTTTTCGTGGTTCGACACCCTGTTGAATCCTTTCGGAATTCCGTAGTCTGTTGCATAGCCAACAGCACATCTGAGTCCGTGTTTCGCTACAACAGCCCAGTCTTTTTCCTGGAGCAGTTCAATTGATTCGATTCCCATCTCCTTGCATGCCACTGCAAAATCATCGAGGGGAATGTCTCCGTAGCACCACTGGCTCACGCTGTGGCGGATATTGCCCTTAAGGGTGGCAGGTCCCGCTTCGGGGGATGCGAAAACTTTGTCAAATGGGGTGACGGCTCCTGCGGCCGCGACACCGGCAACTTTACCAATCATATCTCTTCTGTTCATGGTTTACAATATATGGCAACAAAGTTAGAATTAATTTCATTTACCATTCCGCAAGTGTTTTGGAACTGACGCCGCTGTTTTCGGAAACTCCCTCCGGAAGAAGAAGCACTTTCAGGACGGCTTTTGAATTTGCCGGGACAGCTGCTTCAAAGCCGACAAGAATTGTACCTGGATTTTTTGCATCCCAGCTATTCGAAGGTTCGGTGCTCCATGTTTTCATTGTAAGCACTGCCGGCGCCTTCACAAGCAGGGTAAGTTTTTTCCCGTTTTTCGACAGTACCGCTGTGTTGCTTCCGGTGATTGTCACTTCAGCCGGGGTGAGCATTGTCCACCTTATAGTGGAAGCTTCATTCATCGTTTCCACCTCGTCCATGACTTCGACGTATCTTCCATCAACAATCGCCACGCCCCTCTGGGCTTTTTTAAGGCTGCCTTCATAGAGTGACGTGAGGTCTGTTTTCGCATTAAGCATCAGGGTACCGGCAGAAACTCCGTCAATACGTGAGCTGCCTTTTACCTGCTGCAGCTGGTTGTTGACAGTGAGGGTGTTATGTACATAGTTATTATACCTGAACACCTGCCAGCGCTGCGAATTTTGTGCCATGCCCCACAGGTTCACTCCTGCCTGTTCGAGCGAGTTGTAGTCCTGCATGCCGAAATCCATTGCCCATCTTACGCCCCCCGATTCCATAATAAAGGAGCCGACATCCATGTGACCGTGGTTTACTGAAGGGGAACCGGCTTTGAGTGCCAGGTAAACTGCATCCCTGTCGGTCCATGATGAACGCATCATTGCAACAGGATTTTTGCCCTGGCCTGACCATATCAGGTACGGCGGAGCGGTGACCTTGTCCATTGTAAGACCTGCTCCCCATATCATTGCTGCCGGGAGAAGCCTGTCGTTCGGCGGATTTTTGGTTTCGATGTGAAATTTCTCTGACCAGAGGAGCGAAGGATCACCCAGCCTGTTTGCAAACCAGAACATTGCCGGCTGCATGCTCCCCCCCTGGCCGGCGTCGGAATAATTGAATGAATTACCGTTGGGGCCTGTCATATTTTCGAGATATCCTGCCGTTGCAAGGAATCCTTCCGACAGACCCGGCACGGCTTCTTTTCCGAAGACAAGTTCCACTGCGCTGAGAAACATCACATTGAAGCTGGTGCCATATCCCCAGTATCCATATCCCTCGGGGTAGGCACCGTCGGGTTCATAATCCTTCATGGGGAGCAATATGGATGTCAGCGCCCTGTCGATGATCTCCTGTGCCATCACCGGCTCATCCTCATAAACAGCAAGGGCGCCATATGTCATCCCGGCGTTGCAGACCTGGTTCCAGTTATGGGTTGCCTTCAACCAGCTATTGTACTTCACATCGAGTGACTGACGGAGACCCTTCTCGATTATGGCTGTCTTTACATTGCTTTTCGTTGTCTCATCAAGTGAAGCGTGAAGCCAGTCGTACCCGATGGCAGCCGCCATTGTCATTTCGGCTACATCGAGGAAGTGTGAGGGATTCCAGTCGCTGAAGGCGGATATTGCGTTCAGCTCGGTCTTCGCACGCGTCAGGTACCTTATGTCACCAGTCATCCTGTAGGAGTAGGAGAGGTAGAATATTCTTTTCAGCGCCTCCCTTGATTTGTCGAGGAGCCTCCTTCCGATGAGGACTCTCTCTACCGGAGCCTTTGTAAGCATTTTTCCTGACTCATTGATAATGAACTGGTGTATCGTGCTCCAGGTCTTGTCAGATTCAATGTTGTGGCTGATGGCTGATTCCCCGCCCGCGCCAAGAAGTATCCGCGGATGGACAGGTATGGCGGCAGGCTCCGTTCCTGTGTCGGCCTGGCATGATGCCGTAAGCGGAAGAAGAAGAAACACGGGAATAATGAAAGCCAGGGAGCTGAAAGACTTCATTTCGGTATCTTTTAGGGTTTTTCTGAATGTAAATATAGCCAAATTATGCTTCTTTATTTTATGACTATATTTGTTGTGATGACAAGGCCTGAGTTATGAAAGTCCCGAAAAGCAGAGATTACAAGAACGGGCATTCCGTTGAGCTGCTGAAAAGCGGAAGTTCTTACTTTTCTGCCTGCCGCAAGGCTATTGACAACGCAAGACATTTCATTCATTTCCAGACATATATTGTTGATGATGATGACACCGGAAGGTCTTTTATTAGTGCTCTCATACGGGCTTCCCGGAGGGGGGTGAAAGTTTATTTCCTTCTCGATGCCTACGGAGGGGAAAGCTTCTCAAGGGAGCTTATAAGCCAGGCGGAGGAAGCAGGGATACTCTTCAGGCTTTTTTCCCCTGGACTGATCTCAAAGGATTTTCAGTTCAGTCTGAGGCTTCATCACAAGGTACTTCTTGTCGACGGCGAGCTTGCAATAGTCGGAGGTATGAATGTAGCAAACCGTTACCATGGGAGGCCGGGGAAGAAGGAATGGCTCGATTTTGCGGTTCTTGTAAAGGGGCCGGAGTGCTCCCACATTCTTTACATACTAAAGAAATTATGGAACAAGACTTTCCTGTCAAAGAAGGAGCGCAGCCACGAAATGTTGCATAACCCTGTCCATTATGAAGAAGATATAAGGATCAGGGTCCTGCAAAATAACTGGTACAGGAATAAGATTGAAATTCTTAAGAGTTACAGGTCAGCCATAAGGCATGCAAAGGAGAGGATGATTATATTCGCAAGTTATTTTCTCCCGGGCAGGAATGAGCGAAAGCTGCTCAGCAATGCAAGCAGGAGGGGGGTTGATATTATAATAGTCCTGGCCGCCGAATCGGATGCGCCCATTGTGAAGCGTGCCACTAATTTCCTTTATGGATTTATCCTCAGGAACAATATAAGGATATACGAATACCTTACTTCAAACCTCCACGCCAAGGTTGCAACTGTAGACGGACTGTGGTGTACAGTGGGCAGCTATAATCTCAACCACCTCAGCGATTACGGGAGTATTGAGATGAACATCGACATCCTCGACAGCGGTTTTACTCAAAGCTTCGAGGAGATCCTCCTGCGGATCATAAAAAAGGAATGCCGGCAGGTCACCGTGGACCAGTATACACAACACTGGAGCTTGCTCCAGAGGCTTGCCGACTGGACTTCTTACCAGATGATAAGGCTATTGATGCGTCTTATGTTCATACTTTCGGCCAAGAGGACGAAATCGCATCCGCCTGAAAGCCTTTGAACCGGACTCAGAACTGGTGGAAGGCCATTGACACGAATTCAAGAACTTCCGGCAGCGACTCCCTCCAGTACGTCCAGGTGTGGCCCCCGTTCCTTATCCTGAATTCATGAGGGATCTCCTTTTTGCGCATCGCGATGTGAACAAGCGAGTTGCCTTCAAAGAGGAAGTCGTCATCGCCGCAGTCGATGTACCATCTGACAGCTTTCTTCTGGTCGTCAGGCATGTTTTCGACCATGTACAGAACGCTCTGCCTCTTGAAATAGGCTTCCTTGTCGGCTTCAGTGATACCTTCCATTCCCTGGAAAGATCTGTAATTGTTCAGCTGTTCCCTGTTGAGCAGACCCGTTGAGGCGCTCAGGGGGCAGGCCGATGAAAAAAGCTCCGGATGATGAAGTGCGTATGTGAAAGTGCCTCCTCCTCCCATGGAGAGACCGGAGATTGCCCTGTAGCGTTTTTCAGCTTTGATCCTGTAGGTCTTTTCAACAAAGGGCATGAACTCCTGGAAGAAGAAGTCTTCATAGCGCCATTCGTTTTTTACATCGTTCTCGTAGCCTCTTTTCCCTGTATTTGCATCGGGCATTATTATTACCATCGCTGTTGCCTTTCCTGACTTTATTGCCGCGTCGGCAATAGTAAGCACTTCCCCGAACTGCACCCATCCCGTCTGGTCGTCGCCGGAGCCATGCAGGAGGTAGAGGACGGGATACGATCTCTGAGAGCTCTCGTAATCGGGCGGCAGGTAAACTGCATATTTCCTGTCCATTTTTAGAATTTTGCTGGGCATCGAAAGGTTGTCGAGCACCTTGCCTGTCTGGGCTGAGAGAGACAACGCCAGGATGGCAGCTGAAAAAGAAGCAAGAAGTTTTTTCATTTGTATCTGTTTATAAATTTCATTATGCGTGCAACAGCTTAAAGTTAATTGGAATTTCGTTTAATTTTACAGGAAATAATGCCAATGAAGCTATCCCTGATCAATATTGCAAATTTCAGAACCGACGGGGGAGCAATGTTCGGTGTGGTGCCAAAGGTACTCTGGTCACGGGTATATTGTTCCGACGTCAATAACCTGATTGTACTTTCACTTCGTTCGCTTGTTGTTGAAACCGGCGGACGGGTTATACTTATTGATGCCGGCTGGGGCGACAAGCAGGATGAGAAATTCTTCAGTCATGTTCACCTGCACGGCGGAGAGGGTTTGCTTGAGGGGCTCGCGAAAAGAGGATATTCCCCGGGTGACATTACAGATGTTTTCCTGACCCACCTTCACGCAGATCACTGCGGGGGCTGTTTCAGGAAAGCAGATTCAGGAGGCTATGAAGCTGTATTCCCGAATGCAATCTACCATGTAAGCCGCAGCCAGTGGGAGTGGGCTGTGAAAAATAACCCCAGGGAGGCCGATTCCTTCCTGGAGGAGAATATCCTTCCGATAGGGCAAAGCGGGAGACTTAATCTTGTGGATGAAGAAGGAGAACTCTTCCCGGGCTTTTCAGTAATAATCTGTTACGGCCATACTCCGGGTCTGATGATCGCGGTTATAGATTACAGGGGACAGAAGGTGATCTTTGCCGGGGACCTTATTCCAACGGCTGCACATATACCGCTGATCTGGAACATGAGCTATGACATTGAGTCGCTAAAAACGATAGATGAGAAGGACAGGCTGCTGAAGATGGCGGAGGAAGGGGGGCATGTTCTTGTTTTTCAGCATGACGAGCATACTGAATGCTGCAGGCTTGCAATGACACCAAAAGGCATAAGGGCCGGGAAGAAGTTTGAATTTTCCGAACTTAACAAAAAATAAAGGCATGGCAGATTTCATTTATGAGAAGCCTATCCAGCATGGAGAGGACTCTACAAGTTACAGGCTGCTTACACGTGATCATGTAAGGCTGTCGGAGGAATGCGGAAGGAAAATCCTCAGGGTCGACCCTGCAGGGCTTGAGCTGCTCGCGAGGGAAGCTGTTTCGGACATAAGCTTTTTCCTGAGGCGCTCCCACCTCGAGAAGCTTGCTTCAATTCTTGACGACCCCGAAGCCACCGACAACGACAGGTTCGTGGCATACGTAATGCTGAGGAATACTGTAATTTCATCTAAGGAAGAGCTGCCGTGGTGCCAGGATACAGGGACTGCAATTGTGATTGCAAAGAAGGGAGAGGATGTTTTTACAGGCGGCAATGATGCCCTGCATCTTTCCAGGGGCATATATGAGACTTTCAGGGACAGGAACCTGAGGTACTCACAGATTGTTCCGCTTACTATGTTCGAGGAAAAGAATACAGGCTCCAACCTGCCTGCCCAGGTTGACATATATTCGACGGAGGGGAATACTTATGAATTCCTTTTCATTACAAAGGGAGGCGGATCGGCGAACAAGACCTTCCTGTACCAGCAGTCGAAGTCGCTCCTGAACGAGGAATCGCTCATAAAGTTTGTAAAAGAAAAGATTAAGGATCTCGGCACTTCTGCCTGTCCTCCCTACCACCTGGCCCTTGTGATCGGCGGCACCTCGGCTGAGGCTACACTTAAAACAGTCAAGGAGGCATCAGCAGGTTATCTTGATGACCTTCCACAGACGGGAAATGCTGCGGGACGGGCTTTCCGCGACACCGAATGGGAAAAGAAGATAGAAAAGATATGCCATGAATACGGGGTAGGCGCCCAGTTCGGAGGTAAATACTTTGTTCATGATGTGAGGGTGATAAGGTTGCCGAGGCATGCAGCTTCGTGCCCGGTGGGACTGGGAGTGAGCTGCAGCGCCGACAGGAATATCAAGGCTAAGATCACCCCTGAAGGGATTTTCCTGGAGGAGCTCGAAAGGAATCCGCAGCAGTTCATGCCGGCAAGGGCTCCTGAACTTGAGAAGCCTGTGAAGATCGATCTTGACAGGCCCATGAAGGAAGTCCTGGCGGAGCTTACAAAATACCCCGTAAAGACAAGGTTAAGCCTGAGCGGCACACTGATTGTTGCAAGGGATATGGCGCATGCCCGCATCAAGAAGATGATAGATGAAGGGGAACCCATGCCTGAGTATTTCAAAAATCACCCTGTTTACTATGCAGGACCGGCTAAGACACCAGAGGGGATGCCGTCAGGGAGCTTCGGGCCTACGACTGCCGGGCGCATGGACACGTATGTTGAACAGTTCCAGGGCCTGGGGGGATCGATGATAATGCTTGCAAAGGGCAACAGGAGCCGCCAGGTGATAGAATCATGCAGGAAGCACGGAGGCTTCTATCTTGGATCCATAGGAGGCCCGGCGGCTATCCTTGCGGCGGAAAATATAAAATCCGTTGAACTAGTCGATTTCGAGGAGATGGGCATGGAGGCCGTTCGCAGGATAAGGGTTGAGAATATGGCTGCCTTCATCATCACCGATGACAAGGGAAACGATTTTTTTGATGAATACAATAACAAGGCGTAAAGGCATAACGGCATGAGGCATGTGGTATGCGGTATGCGGCATGCGGCATTTGATTCCCCTCCGCCGGAGGGGTCAGGGGTGGGTCTAGTTTAATTCTGTAATCGTGAATATTTCATGCCTGTCCATGCTGAGCCAGTACTTTATTGAGTTTTTCCTGACGAGTTCCCAGTAGATGTCGGTGTCGAGGCTGTGCACAAAGGCTATTTCCTTAAGCTCAGAGCTTATTTTCGAGGCATATTCAGGTTTCAGGGCGACCCTGATTTTACGGCCCAGGTAGGTGAACTCGGCAGCTGCTGAGTAAGGCTCTTCGCTTTTTACGCTCAGGAGTCCATGGCCGGGGGTTGCCCCTGTGCTGACCTGTATTCCATCGTTCATGCAGCTCAGGGGAGGATTCGATCCGGCTAGGGAGAAAGCGGTGAACTCGTCAACGCCTGTACAGAAATATTCCCTTGCCCTGATCCCCATTTTGACCCCGATAATAGCAAAAACTCCGAGGTGCCTGTGCAACTCATTCGCGATTACGCCTGAAACCCACTCGTCGATTCCGTGTTCTGAAATAATTGCATTTACTGAGGGCTGAATATCTGTGAAATAGAACGATGGATCGCGTGGGAAGACCCTTATCACCTGGTTCCGCTCAACAGTCTCGCCCGATACGATCCTCAGCAGGCTGTCCCTGCATGCTTCAATGCTGACAGGCGTGCAGAAGTTCCCTTCTGTCCTGAATAGGGAAGGGTAATGAAGAAGGAGAGGTGCAGCTTCATCGAAGGCTGTCAGAGAGAAACTATGATCGTTTTCGCCCTTTCCCTGCAATGGTTTCAGGAGGGCCCGGGCGTAAGCATTACCGATTTCCGGCAATGAACTGAGGAGTTTTTCATCGTAAAAAACCTTATCCCCGAATGCTGAAACGAGTTTTACCGGGATATCTCCGGAAAGGATCCTGTCAGCCGCTGCGGGATCTATTTTATAGTTGAAGCCTTTTTTATAGTCTTTTCCGCCTGATGTCCACAGGATCTCAGTAATCTGCTGTCTGAAAATTCCGCCTTCATTAATTATTGCCGCAGCCGATGAAAGTCCTCCCAGGCAGATAAACCTGACCTTTGTTTTTTCGGCGCGCAGAACAGATCCTGTGACAGAAATAAAAGGTGGTGCCGCTGCAGGATTGACAGATGACTCATCGCCCCAGTTTGTGCTGAGTGCTGCTGCGAAAGAAGGCGATTTGAAAGATGCACTGTTGTTTATCCCGACAGGGAGGCCTTCGTGATGGCAGGAATTCAGGAAGCTTCTTACCTTCCGGTAGGCCGTGGCGGCGTCGAGCGCTCCGGGTGAAACAGTTATCGCAAGGATCCTGACATCGGGGGAGGCCAGCAGCATGCTGATAGCCCTGATGTCATCTATCCCTCCGTCAGTGTCTATAATTACGTAATGTCTTGGTTTCCAGGGATGAGAAAAGGCCTGAAATGTAATGATCAGGGTTGCAATAAATACAAGCATTCTTTTCATTTCCGGATATGTTTGTTGCAAAAGTAGGGAAAAAGAGTTTATGTCCTTCCCTCTCTGCCTGACCTACTATGACAGAAGCCTGCTTGCGCAGAAAAAAATTTTCATATCTTTTGCCTCAAATTCCCAGCATATGAAAATGAAGAAGTTCCTGATATGGTTTCTGCCCGGACTTGTAGTCGGATGCCTTCTGATTCTTGGAGCAGGAAAGGCAATCCATGCCACTTCCACTAACAAGTTCTGTGTTTCCTGTCATATTCATCCGGTTTCAGATGCCGCATGGAAGAGGTCGGTGCATTATGAAACACAGTCAGGATACAGGATTGGCTGTGCCGACTGCCATCTTCCCCCCAAGGGAGAGAAGTACCTTATTGAGAAGACAAAAACCGGACTGAGGGATCTTTGGGGATATATGTTCAAGGACTCTGCCTCATTCAACTGGGAAGAGAAAGGCAGGCTTGAGAATGCCCGTAAGCACGTGTATGAAAGCTCCTGCATCAAATGTCACGAGAACCTTTTCCCCGCCAAGCTCACCAAGGAAGGGGAGAATGCCCACCTGTACTATACGCAGTCGAAGAAAACCCCGGAACTGCACTGCATAAATTGTCATCTTAATGCAGGTCATTATATAGAGGGTTACACTCACGGCAGTAATGCAACTTTCGGAAAATCTTCATCGGCTCCTAAAGAAGTGTACATAACTCCTGAACCTGTTACTGAGTTCAAAAATTTCACCGAGAAGATACCTGCTTCCTCGGTGTCATTCAATATGGTTGCAATCCCCGGGGGCAAATTCATAATGGGAAGTCCCGAGAGTGAGCCTTTCCGTAAACCCGACGAGGGTCCTGCAAGGGAGGTTGAGCTGAGTCCCTTCTTTATGGCTGAAATAGAGGTAACCTGGGATGAGTACATGGCATTCTATGTTCAGACTGCTGCAGAGGGCCGCAGTACAGATACCGAAGGATTGAGGAAGGGTGCATCTGCGCTTACTGATGCAATATCGGGAGCCACCCCGCCATACGGTCAGCCAGACCAGGGCTGGGGAATGGGACGGAGACCTGCAATTTCATTTTCGTACCATGCTGCCCAGACTTATTGCAGGTGGCTGTCGGCAGTTACAGGAAAGACATACAGGCTTCCAACCGAGGCTGAGTGGGAATATGCCTGCAGGGCAGGATCGGCAGATCCATATTTTTTCCCGGGCGATCCGGTTAAATTTGAAAAAACCGGGCTGAAAGCGAGGTTTTCGAAGAACGACACAGCTGTTATTAATACCTACGTAATATATAAGGGCAATTCACCGTCGAAGACCCAGGAACCCGACAGGGTCAAACCAAATGCTTTCGGACTTAAGAACATGTCTGGGAACGTGGCTGAATTCTGTTCAGACTGGTACAGCGCCGATACCTATTCAAAATATTCTTCGGGCGTACTTAAGGATCCGAAGGGCCCTGCATCAGGAGAGGAGCGTGTCGTTCGCGGCGGATCGTATCTCAGTACTGCTGACCTTGTGAGGAGCGCTTCAAGGGACTATACCCGTACAGAAGCCTGGCTCAGGACCGACCCGCAGATGCCGAAGAGCATGTGGTGGTATTCCGATTGCTTCAATGTCGGGTTCAGAGTAGTGTGCGAATTCAACGAGAAGACAGGAAACCCTGAAGTGAAGGCTCCCGGGGCGATTCCTGCACAAGAGCAAAGCAGCGGTGAGGAGCCTCAGGAAGAGGGTACTTTTTAGGAAGAATTCAGGATTCATTATTAAATTTTAAGTGTTTTTTTTATTAACACTTAAGATCTATATTGCATAGCAATTAACCTCTGACCGGAAAAACTAACCATCATGAAACCGCTGATCCAATCTGGCGTTGTTTCTTTTAAGCTGATGAGTGTATTTTTTATACTTAATTTCCTGTTTCAACTGCACCAGGCCAGGAATTGCTGCATTCAACTCCCAACTCCCAACTCCCAACTCTAAACTCCCAACTCTAAACTCCCAACTCTAAACTTCTTTAACTATTCCTTATACTAACTATTCTGTCAACCAACTAACAATGTAACAGTATGAAAAAGCTTGGGAATATTCCTGAATTATGCCGAGGTTTTCAATGAACTGGAAGGAGTCAACTTTCAGCCCGGTCTTGATACTCTCAACCTCTTAAGAAACCGTACAGGACTTCCCGACAATGTTATAGCCGACCTGGCTGTTGCCAGGGACTGCCTGCACCAGGAGAGGTTTGTTGGATTCTTCGGCGAGGGACATCGCTGGCATGACATGCGCCGCTGGATGATAGCTCCGACTGTTGTTACGGATGCTTATGAGATGAAGATAAAGCAGTTCGGCAATGGTAACTACGAATGGAAGATAGGCCTAACAGCAAAGCAGGATATATGGGTCTGGAAAAACAATAAATGTTACTGGCTGCCGCTTTCGAGGGATGAACTAAAATAAGCACCGCAGCTTGTCAATAATCCGGGTTACTAGGGTTTAATTTAACAGTTTCGTTTATACCGGATCAAAAGGAAAGCCGGCTCCCGCGGGAGCTGGCTTTTTTATTGAAATGGAACCAGGCAGGTTAAGCTATTGGTTCTATTTTTCTTTTCTCCCTGAAGAAGAAAATAAAGCAGATAAGGACAGCCACTGCAATATATGCAGGTACGAACCAGATGCTTCTCCACTGGTATGCTCCACCGACAGTGTAATAGTTTGTAACAAATCCTGAGAACCAGGTGCCGATAAACATCCCGAGTCCGTAAGTGACAAAGGTGAACAATCCCTGTGCCGAGTTCTTTATCCTCTCATTTGACTTCTTTTCAGTGTACATGTACCCGGTGACGAAAAAGAAATCGTAACACACGCCATGAAGGATGATCCCAGCATAAAGCATCCAGATTGCAGAATCCATATTTCCGAACGCAAAACACAGGTACCTGAGGATCCAGGCCGTCATGCCGATCAGCAACATATTCTTTACGCCTATCCTGTTGAAAAGAAAGGGGATTGCCAGTATGAAGAGTGCTTCCGAGATCTGGCCCATCACCATTTTACCGGCCGCATTTTCCATTCCCGACTGGTTGAGGTAGAGGTTTGCAAATCCGAAATAGAATGAAAGAGGGATGCAGACAAAAATGGCGGAAATAAAGAAAATCAGGTATGATCTTTCCTTGAAAAGGGAGAAGGCATCAATCCCGAGTATTGCCTTTGCGGATGATGGAGTTTTTGCCTGCGGAGGGGTATCGGGAAGAACGAAGCTGAAAAGACCAAGCGCAGCCGATACTATTGCAGCCATATAGAAAGTGTTTGGAGTTTTTTCTATGCCGAGGAGTGCAATCATGAATCCGGCAATTACCCATCCCACGGTTCCAAATACCCTTACAATTGGGAATTGCTTTCCCGGGTCGCTCATCTGCCTGAAGGCTACACTGTTTGAAAGACCTATTGTAGGCATATATACAAGAGAATAGGCGAGGATTACCCAGTAGAATGCAGAATTCGATTCTATTCTTGAAGCAAGAAAGAGAAGAACCCCTCCGGCTATGTGCAGCATCCCCATCACCTTCTGGGCTGCAAAAAACCTGTCGGCAACCATACCGATAAAGAAGGGGGAGATCATTGTTGCAATAGCAAGAGCGCTGTAGGCGGCACCGATCTGGATCCCGTTCGACCCGAGGAACTCAGTCATGAAAGTGCCCATTGTTACGTACCACGATCCCCAGATATAATACTGCAGGAACATCATTACAGAAAGGATGCTGATCATTTTTGGCTTCATAGGTCAGAATAGGTATTGGTTTGTAAAATGAAAGATAAGCGGAATATTTTTAAAAGCAAAAACCACAAACGACCAAAGGCTAACGACTAACGGCATACGGCGAACGGGGCCTATCCGCCAGCTGGCGGAGAAGGAGCCAGGCTTCAGGGGTGGATAAAGACCTACGGCGAACGACTAACGGCAAAGGGTGAAAGTGGTATTTGTAGAAGGAATAATTTCAGTATGTATTCCCGAAATCCTTTCGCAGGGCAGGCTCGGCATCGGCCAGATTGGTGACAAATTTCCGAAGGTCCTGGATCGTGAATGCCGTTCATCCGCTCACTCTTTTCGCTGTTTTTCACTCTTTCCAATTTGGATCTGTCACCTTTATACACCTTAACCGCAGTTCGGCAAGCCAGTAGCACCGGGAACAGCCTCATCAGGGGCATTGTCCAATGTCCTTGCCGCTATTCCGTTTCAAACTGTGTTCAGAAGAATTAAAAGTACTAAAAAAGGGGTAATAACAGCTGGCAAAGTTTGATATCATTATCGCTGCAAACCAGCGCAGCACCCCACCAGGTGGCGGCACCGTTAAAAAAGATTAAAACAGGCCAATTGTTTGTTAAATTGAAAGCCTATTTTTACATTTGGTTAATTTCTAGCCTGAACTTGAGGATCATAGTTTTACGAAGTAATCATAAATCCAATCTGACATGAAAAAATCAAGTATTTCAAGACGTAATTTTCTTGGTAAGGCAGCTACAGTAGGTGTAGCCGGAGTGGTTGCCCCGGCAATTATCACAAGCTGCTCCCGCGAGACAAAAAAGGTTGTTGCCGTTCCGACTTTCCTCGACCAGGCTCCTGACGGACCGGTTCTGAAGGCTGGTGTTATAGGATGCGGCGGCCGCGGTACCGGTGCTGCAATCAACTTCCTGAGTGCAGGACCAAACCTGCAGATTGTGGCCCTTGGCGACACCTTCCAGGATCGTGTTGATTCCTGCCGGGAAAGGATACTCAAGGAAAAACAGCAGGAAGTACCAGTCGACAAGTGTTTTGTAGGTTTCGATGCCTTCCAGAAGGTGATAGATGCAGGCGTTGATATAGTCATTATGGCTGCCCCGCCGGCTTTCCGTCCGGAACATCTCGCTGCAGCAGTAGCCGCCAAGAAGCACATCTTTGCCGAGAAGCCTGTTTGCGTTGATCCTGTTGGCGCAAGATCTGTAATGGCAACTGCACAGAAGGCCAAGGGAATGGATCTTTCAATCGTTACCGGAACACAGCGCCGCCACCAGCGCGACTATGTTGCAACATGGCAGCAGGTTCAGCAGGGACTCATGGGCGACATAACAGGTGGAAACGTTTACTGGAACGGAGGAAAACTATGGCACCGCGACAATAATCCTTCATGGACCGAAATGGAATGGATGATCCGCGACTGGGTGAACTGGACCTGGCTGTCAGGAGACCACATAGTGGAGCAGCACGTCCATAACCTCGACGTGGCGAACTGGTTCACGGGCATGCACCCTGTAAAAGCACTCGGCATGGGATCAAGACTGCGCCGCGTTACAGGAGACCAGTATGACAACTTCAGCATTGACTTCACTTTCGAAAATGGCATGCACTTCCACAGCATGTGCCGCCAGATAAACGGAACAACTCCCAATGTTTCCGAAAGGATACAGGGCACAAAGGGCTCGACAAACTGCCAGAATACG
>JALOMK010000011.1 GCA_025455505.1 Bacteroidales bacterium | reverse complement strand
GCCTGAAGCTTCACAGGGGTGACAGTCCGGCTGTTCTGCAGGATCAGCTCCTGCCTTCTTTTGTCCTGGTCGTTTTTCAACAGGTTCCTAAGCAGAATCCAGGCTGTCATAAAGACTATCAGCGCCGGGATAGTAATTTTCAGGATGTCGGATAATAATTCCATTGATCTTAAGTATTACTCAGAAACAGTTCGTGAGACATATTTTCAAAATTAATTCAAATTAATCCAATTTCAGTTTTACTTTTACATACTGATTAAAATAAAAACATTCACTATGGAATACTTGTCTGACCGTATAAAGTCATTGTCGGTTTCGCAGACACTTGCGATGGCACAGAAAAGCAGGGAATTAAAAGCCAAAGGAATCGATGTGATAAGCCTGAGCCTTGGCGAGCCCGACTTCAATACTCCTGATTATATCAAGGAAGCTGCCAAAAAGGCAATCGACGACAATTATTCCAAGTATCCGCCGGTTCCGGGTTACAGCGATCTCAGGGAGGCTATATCTGCCAAGTTCAGGGAGGAGAACGGCCTTGACTACAGTCCTGACCAGATAATAGTATCGGCAGGCGGAAAGCACTCTCTTATAAACGTCATTCTGTCGATAGTGAATCCCGGTGATGAGGTTATCATTCCGGCGCCATACTGGGTGAGCTATTACGACCAGGTGATACTTGCCGGAGGAAAGCCTGTAATAATAAATGCCGGCATAGACAACGATTTCAAGATTTCGGCGGAGCAGCTCGGGGCTGCAATAAGCGGAAGGACAAGGCTTCTTATCTTCAATTCACCATCGAATCCAACGGGCATGGTATATGACCGTGACGAAATATCAGCCATTGCGGATGTTGTCAGGAAGCACGAGGGCCTCTTTGTTATCTCCGATGAGATATATGAACACATTATCTTCGATGGGGAGCATGTAAGCATGGCATCGCTCGAAGGCATGAAGGACAGGGTGATAACAGTCAACGGGGTGTCGAAGGGCTATGCAATGACGGGGTGGAGGATAGGCTACATCGGTGCACCGCTTTGGATAGCAAAAGCCTGCGACAAGCTGCAGGGGCAGTTCACCTCGGGCGTATCGTCAATTTCGCAGAGGGCTGCACTCGCGGCAATCACCGGAAAAACAGACTCAATAATTAAGATGAGGGAGGCCTTCAGGCGCAGGCGCGACCTGATCTGCGGACTGCTGGACGGGACAAAGGGTCTGAGGATCAGGATACCACAGGGCGCTTTCTATGTGATGCCCGACATTTCATACTTCTTCGGGAAAAGCGACGGGACAACAACTATACGCAATTGCGACGATCTTGCACTTTACCTTCTCGACAAGGCCATGGTGGCCGTTGTCGGAGGAGATGCCTTCGGTGCCCCCGAATGCATCAGGATCTCATATGCAACTTCCGATGAACTCCTGGTTGAGGCTGTTAAAAGAATAAAGTCTGCCCTGGAAAAGCTTCAATAATAAAGCTTCAATAATACAGTGGTTTTTATCAGGTCGGTCCAGTTAAACCGGCAGCGGGCTGACATGATCATGCCTTTTTAAAGTAATCCTGAAGGCAACTCAGCCAAACCTGGGGCGGGTTGAAAAGATCAGTCCTTTTTGCAGTAATCCTGAAGGCGGATCAGCCAGGGCAGATGGGATTGTCAGTATTTGTTGTATGATACTGTGAGTTCCTCAGCCTTCCTTCTTTTTTCCCTCTTTTCTCCAAGCGGGTAGCCGATTGTTATTATGAGTTCAACCCTTTTCGTTTTGGGAATGCCGAGAATCTTCTTCGCACGGGGCTCGTCGAACCATCCCAGCATGCACGATCCCAGTCCTTCGGCCTCAGCCTGCAGGCAGATATTTTCAGCCGCTATGCCGATATCTATGAGCGAGTAATCCTTCTGTTTTATCTGTCCTCCGATTTTCGAAGTGAAATTTGGCTGTTCCCGCACTATCACAATGAGGACCGGCGCCTGGCTCACGAAAGTATTCATCCCGAGCAGGCGTGCCGAGGCGGCATCTGCAAGTTCAGCGCAGATAGCCGCATCGTCGGCCACTATGAATTTCCAGGGCTGTGCATTGCAAGCCGAAGGCGCGAGTCTCCCGGCTTCAATGATCCTGTCGAGTTTCTCCTTTTCTACCGGCCTGCTGTCGTACTTTCTGTCGCTCTGCCGCTTCCTTATCAGTTCCAGTATTTCAGGTCCGGATACCATTTCAATTAATAGTTTGTTGAAAGCAGTTCAAAATAACTTTCGGGGTGCAGGCATGCCGGGCAGTTCTTCAGCGGTTTGGTTCCGAAATGTATGTAACCGCATTTCCTGCAATACCAGAACACTTTTTCCCCGCGCTCGAATACCTTGTTGCCCATTACATTCTCAAGCAGCTTCCTGTAGCGCTCCTCATGTCCCTTTTCAGCGGCGGCAATCGCACGGAATGCAGTTGCCACTGTCTTGAATCCTTCCTTCTCGGCGACATCGGCAAAGGCAGGATAAAGATCGCTCCACTCTTCATGTTCACCCTCGGCGGCAGCAAGAAGGTTGCCGCTTGTAGTGTCGATCTTTCCGGCCGGGTAGCAGGCTGTAATTTCAAGCATCCCACCCTCGAGGAATTTGAAAAACCTCTTTGCATGCTGCTGCTCCTGCAGGGCTGTCTCGAGGAAAATGCCGGCTATCTGCTCGTATCCTTCCTCCTTAGCCACCTTGGCAGCAAATTCATACCTGTTTTTGGCCTGTGATTCTCCGGCAAATGCCTTCAGAAGGTTCTTTTCGGTTTCGGTTCCTTTAATGCTCTTTTCCATTTAGTCAGGTTTATTAGATTCGTTTCATTGGAAAAATACTAAAACAGATCGACTTTCCAAGATAAAACAGCCCGATTTTTTATTTATCTTTATTTCAATATTCGGGCACTTATATTAATTCACTAAATCATTAAAAATGGGCGCATTTCTTATCCTGATCCTGGCTGTTGTGCTTGTTGCAGTATGGGCTGTGTCACTCTACAACCGCCTTGTAAGGCTCCGGAACAACCGTGAGCAGGCTTTTGCAGATGTCGATGTTCAGCTTAAGCAACGGCATGACCTGATACCTCAGCTTGTCGATACAGTGAAGGGGTACCTGACACATGAACGCGGCGTGCTTACGGAAATAACAGAGGCGCGTTCAAATGCAATGAAAGCCGGCACTATTAACGAGAAGATAGCTGCCGAGACACGTCTTTCAACAGCACTGGACGGGCTCAGGGTTCAGCTCGAGGCTTATCCCGACCTTAAGGCGAGCCAGAATTTCCTCGATCTGCAGAACGAAATATCGGATGTTGAGAACAAGATAGCTGCAGCAAGGCGCTTCTTTAACTCGGCAACCAAGGAACTCAACGTTGCAACGGAACTGTTTCCTTCAAACCTGATAGCCACAATGTTCAACTTCAGGCGTGAGCCCATGTTTGAACTGGGCGACCAGCGGGCAGCAGCTGAACAGCCACCCAAAATCCAGTTCTGAATAATATGAAGTATTTCGGGCTGCAGAGCCAGATATGGAGGAATAATACAAGTTCGGCTGTTATTCTTGCAATGTTCCCGGCTGTCTTTGTCGTTCTCACCTGGCTGTTCTTCTATGCTTTCGCCTACTTTAACGGCCAGGAATTCGACATCAGGGATGTGAACTACCAGTTCACACGGACAATCCCGTGGGTGCTTGCTGCTGTGGGAGCCTGGTTTTTGATTGCCTATTTCTCCCATTCGGCGATGATAAATTCCGCAACAGGCTCAAAGCCACTGGAGCGGCAGGAGAACAAGAGGGTTTATAACCTGGTTGAGAACCTTTGCATTTCGCGGGGTATGACAATGCCAAAGGTCATGATAATCGAAGATGATTCGCTCAATGCCTTCGCAAGCGGGATAGGGGAGAAGAGTTACTCGGTGTCGCTCTCACGGGGAATAATTAACAGGCTCAATGACGAGGAACTCGAAGCCGTAATAGCACACGAGCTCACCCACATCCGTAACCGCGATGTGAGACTCCTCATAATCTCGGTGGTCTTTGTCGGAATATTCGCCTTCATTTCAGAGACGATATTCCGATCGCTTGCCTACGGCGGAGGCAGGTCAGCTGGAAAAGGGAAAAAGGGAGGAGGAATAATAATAATTCTCATTCTTGCCCTGATCGGTCTGCTCCTTGCATCGCTGTTTCGCTTTGCACTTTCAAGGAAGAGGGAATATCTTGCCGATGCCGGAGCTGCCGAGCTTACAAGAAATCCTCTCGCCCTGGCTTCGGCACTGAGGAAAATTTCGCAGGATCCTGCGATAGAAGCTGTAAAACGCAATGATGTGGCGCAGATGTTTATCGAAAATCCCCGCCTGAAGGATAAAAAGACTTCCTTCTCGCTGACGGGATTGTTCGCAACTCACCCGCCTGTTGAGAAACGCATACAGCTGCTTGAGCAGTATTAGCTTTTTTCCCCGGTCGCTTTTCTTCCAAGGGTAAACAGCTTCTTTTCCTCACCCTTCAGGAGGCGCCTTATATTCTGCCTGTGCGTATACACCAGGGCCAGTGCCACTATTACCGAGAATATCCTGAAGACATCCGAAGGCGTGTCAAAGACAAGGAAGAGAAGAAGCGGGAACGCCAGCCCGGCACTTATTGAGGCAATAGATACTATTCCAGTTGGGAGTACAACCGCAAGGAATACCCCCAGGCATGAAACCGTAAGCAGGGGATGCAGCGCCAGCAGGACACCAAAAACAGTTGCAACGCCCTTTCCGCCCCTGAATCCGGCAAACAAGGGGTAAATGTGTCCGAGAACTGCCAGGACTCCTGCGAAGATCTGGAGGTTGACAAGCCTTGAACTATCTCTTTCAGCCATCCCGAAAAATACAGGAAGCATTGCTGCAAGCCAGCCCTTTGCAAGGTCTATAACAAGGACAGGTATTCCTGTTTTCCAGCCGAGGACCCTGACTGTGTTTGTTGCACCGGCATTACGGCTGCCGTGTTCCCTTATGTCAATTTTGTGAAATAACTTACCTGCCCATACGGCTGTCGGAACCGAACCTATAAAATAGGCGAGTGTAAGCGGGGCATACAGGGATGTCGTATTCATGTTCTGATTCAGTGTTCAGTAAACATTAAACCTTAGGGCCGTATTCAGCCAGCTCGGCGGTATCGCGGCTAACTGAAAACTTATTGAAGTTCGACATGAACTTGTACGCCAGGTCGGTGGCTGCGATGTGCCATTTTGTTCGTGACTCCCAGGCTTTCGAAGGATCGAGGATGCTCTCGTCAACTCCTTCAACATAAGACGGGATGCTGAGGTTGAAAATAGGAAGTGCCCTGAATCCGTCCCTGTCAATTTTGTCGTTCAGGATCGCATTAATTATGTTTCTTGTAGATCGCAGGTCAATTCTTGTCCCTGTTCCGTATGAACCGCCTTTCCATCCCGTGTTGACAAGCCATGCCTCGGCCTTGCTCTGTTTCATGCGCGCGGTAAGGAGTTCGGCATAGACGAGAGGATCGAGCATGAGGAATACTGCTCCGAAGCAGGCTGAGAAATGAGGTACTGGTTCCACAATGCCCCTTTCAGTACCTGCGATCTTGGCTGTGTAGCCGCTCAGGAACCAGTACTTTGTCTGGCCCTCGTTCAGCCTGCTGACGGGAGGAAGAACCCCGAAGGCATCGGCAGTGAGAAAAATGACCTTCCTCGCATGCCCCGATCTTGATACAGGCTTTACTATATTGTCTATGTGATATATGGGGTAGGATACCCTTGTATTTTCAGTCTTTGAATTGTCATTATAGTCAACAGAGCCGTCAGGCAGCACTACAACATTCTCAAGAAGGGCGTCGCGCCTGATTGCGTTGTAAATGTCAGGTTCATTCTGCTCGCTCAGCTTTATGCATTTGGCGTAGCAGCCTCCTTCGAAGTTGAATACGCCGTCATCGTCCCATCCGTGTTCATCATCGCCGATAAGAGCCCTTTCGGGATCGGTTGAAAGCGTCGTTTTTCCAGTGCCCGAGAGTCCGAAAAAGACGGCTGTGTCTCCACCGGCACCGGCATTTGCCGAGCAGTGCATAGATGCTATGCCTTTCAGGGGAAGGTAATAGTTCATCACGGAGAAAATGCCCTTTTTCATTTCCCCTCCATACCAGGTGCCGCCGATGACGCACATCCCCTCTGTAAGATTGAATACAATGAAGTTCTCGGAATTAAGGCCCTGCTTCTGCCAGTCGGGGTTCACTGTCTTTGAGGCATTGAGAACCACGAAATCGGGTGTGAAGCCTTCAAGTTCCGAAGGCTCGGGCCTTATGAACATGTTCTTTACAAAATGAGCCTGCCATGCCACTTCGACCACAAAGCGAACCTTCAACCTGCTGCTCTCGTTTGCACCGCAGAAACAATCGACTACAAACAGTCTTTTGCCCGACAGCTGAATTCCGGCAAGTCCCCTGAGATGATTCCATATTCCGGCGTCAACAGGCTTGTTGTCGGAAACCTTGTTCTTCTCCGACCTCCACCAGACTGTGTCCCTTGTTTTATCATCGAGAACTACGTACTTGTCTTTCGGCGAGCGCCCTGTGAAAACTCCTGTGTCGACAGCTATTGCACCGTGCCTTGTGATTACACCTTTTTCAAAACGGCTCAGCCCCGGCTTTGTTTCCTCGGCAAAGAGCTGGTTGTACGATGGGTTGTAGATGATCTCGGCGGGGTCGGAAATTCCGTAGCTAAGCAGGTCCTTTTCAGTGATCATAGGCTGGTATCGTTTACTGTTCACAGGTTCGGCTCAAAGATAGATCATTTTTTCGAAAAAACGGGAGGCTCATAATGGAAGCCGGCACTTGCTTTCCGCTGACCTCTGCCTCGTCAGTACATAGATTAATTCAGGCCCGTCAACGCGGCCCCCTGGTAAAAAAAGAAGGTGCCTCCTTAAGAGACACCTTCCATACTTATCATCAGTAATTATGTTCTATTTACCGGCCTTGAGGGCAGCCTGTGCAGCTGCAAGCCTTGCAATAGGAACCCTGAACGGTGAACAGCTGACATATGTGAGACCTGTTTTGTAGCAGAACTCAACTGAAGCCGGGTCGCCGCCCTGTTCGCCGCAGATACCAACTTTGAGGTCGGGACGTGTGGCGCGTCCTTTTTCAACAGACATTTTTACAAGCTGGCCAACGCCATCCTGGTCGATAGTCTGGAACGGATCGGCTGCAAGCATCTTCTTGTCGAGATAGTCATTCATGAAGCCACCGATGTCATCGCGGCTGAAACCGAAAGTCATCTGTGTGAGGTCATTCGTTCCAAATGAGAAGAACTCTGCGCTCTTCGCCATCCTGTCCGAAAGAAGGCATGCACGCGGAATTTCAATCATTGTACCGTACTTGTAATCTATAGACTTAACTCCGAATTTTTTGCATACTTCCTCGTAAACCATGTCAGTCACCTTCTTTGTAACATCGAGTTCCGATACGTCGCATGTCACGGGCACCATGATCTCGGGATGAGGCTGCCTGCCTTCCTGTATGAGTTCCATGGTTCCCTCGAAAATTGCACGTATCTGCATCTCGGTAACTTCAGGGTATGTAACGCCGAGACGAACGCCGCGGTGTCCCATCATCGGGTTCGACTCATGGAGAGCCTCGCCTCTTTTTGCAACATCGGCAGGGTTGATGCCGAGAGCCTTGGCAAGCTCAGCCTGCTTTTCTGCTCCCTGCGGAACAAACTCGTGAAGCGGCGGGTCGAGGAGCCTGAAAGTTACAGGCAGTCCGTCCATTGCAGCCATAGTGGCTTTCATATCTTTCTTGACGAAGTGGAAGAGCTCATCAAGTGCGTTGCGGCGTTCGGCCTCATTCGCGCTCAGGATCATCTTGCGGAGAAGGAAGAGCGGCTGCTCCGAGCCCTTGCCGTAGAACATGTGCTCCGTACGGAAGAGTCCGATACCTTCTGCACCGTAGTCGCGTGCTACTTTGGCATCATCAGGTGTGTCTGCATTTGTGCGCACACCCATTTTGCGGTACTTGTCAACAATTGTCATGTACTCCTGGAACCTCGGGTTTTCAGAAGCATCCATGAGCTCTATGGCGCCGGTGTAAACATTTCCTTTTGTGCCGTTGAGGGTAACTACATCGCCTTCCCTGAGTACTGTTGATGTGCCTGCTACCTTTGCAGTTTTTGTTGAGGCATCAACATGGAGTCCGCCTGCGCCGACGATGCAGCACTTGCCCCAGCCGCGTGCAACAAGAGCAGCGTGCGAGGTCATGCCGCCGCGTGCTGTAAGGATACCTTCAGCTGCGCGCATTCCTTCAACGTCCTCTGGGTTTGTCTCTTCGCGGAGGAGGATCACTTTTTCTCCCTTGCGGAACCATGCAACAGCATCCTCGGCGGTGAAGACTATCTTTCCGACTGCAGCGCCAGGGCCTGCGGGAAGACCTTTCACAAGCGGATTTACCTTCTTCTCGGCATCAGGGTTGCAGATGGGGTGCAGAAGCTCGTCGAGCTGCGCGGGATCAACCCTCATGACAGCTGTCTTTTCGTCGATAAGCTTCTCGTGAAGCATGTCCATGGCCATATTCACTGCAGCAGTCCCGGTACGTTTTCCGGCGCGGCACTGAAGCATATAAAGAACACCCTCCTGTATTGTAAACTCTATGTCGAGCATGTCCTTGAATGACTTCTCGAGAGTTTCACGAATCACACAAAGCTCCTTGTATGTTGAAGGCATCGCTTCCTGCATGCTGTGCAGGTGCTTGTTCTGCTCATTCTTTGTATCGTCGTTAAGAGGGCTGGGAGTGCGGATACCGGCGACAACATCCTCACCCTGTGCGTTTACGAGCCATTCTCCGTAGAAAAGGTTCTCGCCTGTAGCGGGGTTACGTGTGAAAGCCACACCTGTTGCTGATGAGTCACCCATGTTTCCAAACACCATTGCCTGTACGTTTACGGCTGTTCCCCAGTCATCCGGAATACCTTCAATGCGCCTGTATGAAACAGCTTTCTTGCCATTCCAGCTCTTGAAAACGGCCTTTATGCCACCCTCTAGCTGCTCCCTGGCATCATCCGGGAACGGGGTTCCGAGTACTTCCTTTATTTTTTTCTTGAAATCTTCAGCGAGCTGCTTCAGCTCGTCAGCTGTGATCTCAGTGTCGGATTTATAACCTTTGTGCTTCTTGAATTCATCGAGCATCTCGTCAAGCTGCTTGCGGATGCCTTTGCCTTCTGAAGGCTCGATGCCTTCTGCTTTTTCCATAACAACGTCTGCATACATCATGATAAGACGACGGTATGAGTCCCACACAAACCTCGGGTTGTTTGTCTTCTTGAGGAAACCGGGGATGGTGGCTGAGCAAAGGCCGATATTAAGCACTGTGTCCATCATGCCGGGCATTGATTTTCTTGCGCCTGAACGGCATGAAACCAGGAGGGCATTCTCCGGGTCGCCGTACTTCATGTTCATGGCTTCTTCCGTCTTCTTCATCGCGGCCCATACTTCAGGCATAAGGTCGGGGTGAGGAGTGCAGTTGTTTGTGTAATACTCAACACAGGCTTCAGTAGTGATAGTGAAACCGGCAGGAACCGGAAGTCCGAGGAGGCACATCTCAGCCAGGTTGGCTCCCTTGCCTCCGAGAAGGTTCTTC
The DNA here is from genome assembly GCA_025455505.1 of Bacteroidales bacterium. Classification (GTDB taxonomy): domain Bacteria; phylum Bacteroidota; class Bacteroidia; order Bacteroidales; family VadinHA17; genus LD21. The sequence goes on along the minus strand of JALOMK010000011.1, from coordinate 5,941 downwards.
ATATCTGCTTTTCCTTCTGCAGTCTTCTTTCCAAAGGAGTAAACTCTTTTAACGTTTGACATAATTGTTTGATTTGTTATAGATTAATTTATTGATTCTGCAAAACAAGGCGCAAAGTTAAAAGAAAAAATGAAATTCGGAAACCTGTTTGATAATAGCTTTTTACGACCGCGGATGGAACATAATAAGGGTGTCTCTGAGGAAGCTGCGGTCGATGTGTGTGTAAATTTCAGTGGTAAGTATCGATTCGTGACCCAGCATCTCCTGCACCGCCCTGAGGTCGGCGCCGCCTTCAATCATATGGGTGGCAAAAGAGTGCCTGAAGGTGTGCGGGCTTATCTTCTTTTTTATCCCTGCCCGTGCCGACAGGTCCTTAATGATCGTGAAAATCATTGCGCGCGTAAGACGCCTTCCCCTCCTGTTGAGGTACAGTATGTTCTGATCATGTATCACAGGCATCATGTTACGGAGCTGCCGGTACAGGTCAATTGCCTTCAGGGCCTTTGAACCAAGGGGCACAAGCCTCTGCTTGTTTCCTTTTCCGGTTACAACTATATAGCCTTCTGCGGCATGGATATCTGTGAGCCTGAGGCTGACAAGTTCCGAAACCCTGAGCCCGCAGCCGTAAAGAGTTTCAATTATTGATTTGTTCCTGTGTCCTTCTGCAGAGCTCAGGTCTACAGCCTCTATTATCCTTTCAATTTCAGCGATCGTCAGGACTTCGGGAAGCTTGAGACCTGTTTTTGGCGATTCGAGCAGCGAAGAGGGGTTTTCCTTTATTTCACCCTCGATAAGAAGGAACCTGAAGAAAGCCCTTATTCCCGACAGGACCCTTGCCTGCGTCCTTGTATTCGGGGCCTCTTTCCAGTATGCAGCAAGGAAATCCCTGAGGTCGCCATAAGTTACCCCGGAGGGCTCCGGAGGAGGGGTCAGGGCCGAAAAGTAGGCCTGAAGTTTACCGGCGTCGCCGAGGTAAGCTTCGATACTGTTTTCTGAAAGTGATTTTTCGAGACGCAGGTAGTTTTCAAAATCTCTTAGCGCCTGTTTCCAGCTGAGGCTCATCGGCATGATTGTTACAATACAAAGAAACACAAAGTAGCATAACGATTAAATAGTCGCAACTGTGATTTTTTAACTATTTTTACGCTTTGGCAGACTGCCTGACGGCGGAGCTGTGTTATAAAGATACTGAAGTAATGAAGATTGCAATAATAAACGGACCCAACCTTAACCTTCTTGGAAAGAGGGAACCGGAGAAATACGGGCATTCCTCATTCGGGGACTACCTTGAAAGGCTCAGGAACTTGTATCCAGACATTGAGTTTTCATATTTCCAGTCGAATATAGAAGGGGAAATAGTAAGCGAATTACAGGAATGTGAGGCTGTTTCAGATGGTGTCATCCTCAATGCCGGTGGTTACACCCATACTTCCGTTGCAATAACCGATGCAATAGCAGCCATAACAACTCCTGTGGTTGAGGTGCATATTACAAATATTGCTGCCCGGGAGGAATTCAGGCATACAAGTCTTATAGCGAGGAACTGCGCCGGCTCTGTTGCCGGTTTCGGCCTCGACAGTTACAGGCTGGCCGTGGAGGCACTTATAGACATTAACAGAAAGAAAAAATAAAAGACATGGTCATAAAAAGAACCAAAATCGTAGCAACCGTCTCCGATAAGAATTGCGATACTGAATTCATAAGGGAACTCTTCGATGCCGGTATGGACGTAGTGAGGATAAATTCAGCCCATCTCGAAACTGACGGCGCCCTTAAGATTATAAACAACGTTCGCGCAGTCTCAGACAGGATAGCGATTCTTATCGACACCAAGGGGCCTGAAATAAGGACAACAGTGTGCGATGCTCCTGTCGAGCTTAAAAAGGGAAGCCTTCTGAACATAGTCGGAGACCCTTCAGGCAGGACGACATCCGAAACCATATACGTTTCATATCCCCAGTTTGTGAGAGAGGTTTCTGTCGGATCAGTTATACTTATCGACGACGGGGATATAGAACTTAAGGCTTTGCGTTCGAACGGGAACAGCCTTCAGTGCCAGGTTATGAATGACGCCGTTCTCGGATCGAGGAAGAGCGTTAATATACCCGGCACCAAGATAAACCTTCCCTCCCTTACGGATAAAGACAGGAAATTCCTTGAATTTTCTGCCCTGAATGGCGTGGACTTCATAGCACATTCATTTGTAAGGTCGAAACAGGATGTAATAGATGTAAGGAATGAGCTGCGTTTGCATAACAGCGACATTAAGATAATTGCCAAAATCGAAAACCAGGAGGGCCTTGACAATCTGGACGAGATACTTGAAAACTGCTACGGGATAATGGTGGCCCGCGGAGACCTTGGCATCGAGATACCATACGAAAAAATACCCGGCATCCAGAAGATGATAATCAACAAGTGCATCGTGAGCCGCAAGCCCGTGATTGTTGCAACCCAGATGCTCCATTCGATGATCACCAACCCGCGACCCACGAGGGCTGAAATAAGCGATATTGCAAGCGCAATCTACTCGCAGACAGATGCCATAATGCTCAGCGGCGAAACTGCCAATGGCAAATACCCGGTGGAAGCGGTCAGGACAATGTCGAAAGTAGCTGTGGAGGTGGAGGCAAACAAGGAGAAGTTCCTTGAAATACCTTACATGGGAGTTACCGGTGAGATATCCTCGTACCTGTCAAAAGTGGCAGTAAAAACAGCCTACAGGATCAATGCCAGGGGTATAATCGCCGATACGATGGGAGGCAGGTCAATACGCGACATGGCATCATACAGGGGTGTCAGGCTGATCCTCGCGCAATGCTACTCCAGGTCTACAATGAGGGAACTTGCACTCTCCTACGGAATTTATGCCAATTACCAGGAGAAGAAAAAGTCCGTTGATGAATTCATCAGTATAGCTCTTAAGCTCCTGACAAATGATTATAACCTTACTCCACAGGATGTTGTAGTGGTGCTTGCCGGCAATTTCTCAGGAAGATCGGGTTTCTCATTCATAGAGGTCGGATCAGTTGACCACCTTCTTGAGCGGGTGGGGAAATAAATTAAATTGTTCTGGCCTGATTTTTGTTCATTTTACCGGGACCTGGAAATAATGGATATGCTTGTTGCCGTTCTTATTACGATGTTTTCGTTTCTTCATCCTGTTCATGTTTCGCTGACCAGTGTTGATTATAACAATGAAAAGGGCATGTTTGACGTTTTCATGAGACTGTATTATGATGATTTTGTGCTCGACAGTACCGGTTCACCGGATGTCGCCGCTGTTTTGCCGCAAAACGCTGATACAGTGAATCTTAGAAAAGAAATGGAAATTTACCTTGGATCGAAATTCAATATACTTGCCGATAACAGGGAACTCAGGGGACAGATAGGCAGGATAAGGATTTCAGATAATGAGATCAGCATGAATCTTGAATATGAGCTCAAACGGAGCCCATCCAGGGTGCTTGTGAGGAACACAATAATGACAACTCTCTACAGCGATATGGCAAATATGCTGATATTACGGGTCGGTGCTTACGAGAAAGCTGTAAAGCTGACACCTGAGAATACCGAGGCGGAGTTTAATATAAAATAAAAAGGCTGTGAAGAAGATACTTGTTTTTGCAATTTTCTGCCTGGCGCTTATTGTATTGCCGTTACAGTTGGCAGAGGCAACCCATAACAGGGCAGGGGAGATAACATATGTACAGCTTTCTGACCTGACTTTCGAGATAACGATTACAACTTTCACCTATACCCTGAGCTTTGCCGACCGCCCCACGCTGGAAGTTGAGTGGGGCGATAACACAAGGTCAACCGCTTCAAGGATATCAATACTAACCCTGCCGAACTTCTATAAGAGGAATGTATATAAGATTACCCATACCTACCCGGGGCCCGGGGTGTACAAGATAGTAGTGCAGGACCCCAACAGGAATGAGGGCGTTAAGAATATACCGAATTCGGTGAACGTAATCTTCTCAATTTCAACAATTCTTACCGTAAATCCCTCGATAGGCCGGAACAGCACTCCTGTACTTCTTAACCCGCCATACGACAAGGCGGCATACGGATATGTCTTTATTCACAACCCGGCTGCTTTTGATCCCGACGGCGACAGCCTGTCGTATAAACTCACAGTCTGCACGCGCGACAACGGGAAACCAATTGAGAACTATACCCTTCCTCCTGCAACAAATTCAATAAAGGTCGATTCGATAAGCGGCGACCTTATCTGGGATACGCCTGCAGATACCGGCGCATTCAATGTCGCAATGGAGATACAGGAATGGCGGAATAAGAGAAAGATAGGGGTAGTCGTGAGGGACATGCAGATCAACGTCTATACAACTAACAATAAACCCCCGGTAAACGGTCCTCTTAAGGATTACTGCGTTGAGGCCGGGGAAGTTGTCGATTTCCTTTTCACTGCCACCGACCCCAACAAGGATTACCTTTACCTCCAGGCCACTTCAGGTGCCTTCCTCATCAATCCGTGCAGGGCAACATTTACAAACGTCGACTCCCTGCCCGGTTACGCCTCTTCCCGTTTCCGCTGGGCAACATGCCATGAAGCTGTAAGGAGTCAACCATATAATGTGATCTTTAAATCGGATGACGATGACCCTGATGTAAAGCTCTCCGACATCGATAACATGACAATAAAGGTACTCGGACCTTCACCAAAGCTGAAGACCGCAGTTCCTGAAGGCAAGCTCATAAGACTCACATGGGAGAACTATGGCACCGGCGTAATCTCTGGCTTCAGCATCTACAGGAAGGAAGGAAGCACAGTTTTTGTCCCCGACTCCTGCGCATCAGGAATACCCCCTTCGCTGGGCTATCAGAAGGTGGGATATGCTTCAGGAAGCGGCACAACATCTTTTGCCGACACAGACAACGGCCAGGGCCTCGAGTATGGAAAGGAATATTCATACAGGATAGTTGCAGTTTACCCGAACGGCACCGAAAGCAAGGCTTCAAACGAGCTCATATCAACGCTTGTATCGGGCGTTCCAGTTGTGAGAAACGTGAGTGTCAGGAACACTGACCTGTCAAAGGGCTCTGTTTTCCTTGCATGGAAGAAACCTGACAAGCTTGATACCATACCTGCAAACGGCCCATATGAATACATAATCTCGAGGGCGACGGGCATAGGAGGCACTAACTATCAGCAAATTAAGACTATAGCAAGTGCAACCCTAAACGATACGGTTTTTGTGGATACGCTTATGAATACAGCCGCAACCGGATACACTTACAAGATTGAGCTCTTTAACAACGCCCCGGGCAACAGGTTCCTCATCGGGGACCCGGGAATTGCTTCATCAATGTATCTCAATGCTGCTCCTGGCGACAAAAAGGTGCGTTTTGCCCTTGCGCGCAACGTGCCATGGATAAACTCAAGGTACGATATCTTCAGGTATAATGAGCTTACAATGAAATTCGATTCAGTAGGCACCAGCACGCAGATTTCCTTCACCGACACGGGACTCGAGAACGGGAAGCAGTATTGCTATTATGTAAGATCAACCGGGGAATACCTCCCCCCGGGTCTGCCTAAGAACCTTATCAATCTCTCGCAGCGAACCTGTGCCACCCCGGTCGACAATGAGCCGCCCTGCATACCTGAAGTGACTGTCACAAGCCAGTGCGACAGTCTGTACAACACAGTCAGATGGACTCTTACCGAACCTGGATGCATCGACGATGTGGCTGGATACAAAATATACTACAAGCTTACTACTGAAGAGAACCTGACTCTTCTTGAAACAATCAATGACAGGAATGTTAGTTCCTATAAGCACTTTCCCGGCGAAGTCATCTCCGGATGCTATGCCGTTTCAACTTTTGACCTTATCGGTAACGAGAGCCTGAAATCAGTGCTTGTATGCATAGATTCCTGTAACTTCTACGAAATTCCAAATGTCTTTACACC
>JALOMK010000188.1 GCA_025455505.1 Bacteroidales bacterium | reverse complement strand
GTCGCCTTCCTTTAGTCCTTCGGTAACAACTGCAAAATCAGTGTTAAGGTCACCTGTCTTTATCTCCTGCCGTTTGAAGCGCGAGCCCGCCTTAAGGAATACATACTCGCCGCCCTGCTCCCTGAAGAGCGCTTCTATCGGTATGTATACCACATCCGGAATTTCACTTACTATTATCCGGCAACTAACGGTAAGACCCGGCAAAAGCTTCCTGCTCTGTCCGTTTATTCGAACCTGCACAGGGAAGATCTTGATTTTCGACTTATAGTCCTTGTTCTGGGCCAGGTTTGCAACAGACTCAACAACTCCGTAATACACTGAATCGGAATAGGCATCGGGCCGTATCTCTGCTTTCTGCCCGGGTATTATCTTTGAAACATCAACCTCATTGATTTTAAGCTCGGCCCTCATAGCCGCAAAATCAGGAAGCTCTATAAGTACCGACCCGGAGTAGGGCTGATCGCCGGCTGCCCATTTCTGACCGGTGTTCCAGTTTTCCTGCTTTATTGCTATGCCCCGCGACGGGCTTACAACAAAGAGGTTCTTCATCGACTGGTTTGCCTCATCGAGGGTCTTTGAAAGCTGGTTTATGTTCAGAGTTTTCTGTACCAGGTCCTCCTTGTGAATGTTTTTTTTGTTTTCGATCTGTTCTCCGGCCCTCTCAAGAGATATTGCTGCGGATTCAAGCTGCAACTTTATCTCCTTCTTTGTTGCCTCGGGCTCATAGGCCGAAGTTTCCGAGTTAATACGTGCTATCTCGTATGCAATGCGGGCAAGCTCCATGTCGGCCTGCAGGTCTTCTATCTCCGACTGCTGTGTTGACCTCATCTTCTCATATTCGGCTTTGGCAATCTCAAGCTGCTGTTCCGACTGCACTATTGACCTTTTGATCTCCGACGGGTCGAAAATTATCAGGGTGTCACCTGCCTCAACCTCTTCCCCGTCATTGACTATCTTTGCGATCTTCAGGGCTCCGTAGCGGTAGGAGATCGTTGGCGACGATACCGAAACTGAATTAACTGCTTCAACTGTGCCCTCTTCGGTAAGTTCCTCTGAAAAGAGTCCCTTCTTTACAGTTGTTATCCTGATCTCCTGTTCCTGCCGGCAGGAATATAAAGTCAGAAATGCCAGGAAAAGGATTGTCATGTGCCTCATAATATGAAGGGCTTATTGGTTAATAATTTGTTTCACTGAATCACGGCTTTCCCCGCGCATCCTTGTCTTCCTGATAAGCTTCTCAGGCGGTTCCGAGAGCGCCACTTTCTCATCGCCTTCGAGTCCCGATTTAATTATTGTGAAGGAACCGGCAGTTTCTCCTGTTTCAATCTTCACAGGCACAAAGGCGTTCTTCTCAAGGACGTAAACAACATCGGCGCTGTCTCTTTTGAAAAGCGCCATTGCAGGGATGAACAATGTGTCCTTCACCTCCCTTGTGGTAATATCACAGGCGGCGCTCAGACCGGGCTTCATCTTCGAATGACACGAATCTATGTCTATTATTACTTCATATGATTTCACCCTGGATTCCGTGTATCGCTGGTTGGCCTTGCCTATAAGGCTCTTCCTGTTCACCTTCCCCGTTGTAGTGAGTTCCCCCGAAGCATCAACTGTTATAGTGACGTTCTGACCCTTTTCGATCTGTCTGAAATCGCTCTCTGCGACCTGTGTCGTCACCTGCATCCTGCTCATGTCGGGGAACTGCAGGACAGGTGAATTCATAAAAAGAACGCTGCCTTCCTTGACAGGGCCGCCAAGCTTTCCGAGTCCCTGCAAGCTCATTATAGTAACTTCTGGAGCTTCGGTGCGCGTTACATAACCATCGCCCTGGGCGATTATAGTCATTGCTTTCAGCTGGTCTTCCATTGATTGCAGCCTGCTTCGTTCCTGTATGAGCCGCATGTTTATCTGCCTGAGCTCATTCGCTCCTATCTTTTTCGTGGCCTCGAGCTTCTTTTCTGTCTTTTTCCGTTCTACTGCTGATTTCTGAATGCCCAGTTCATAGAGCTTTTTCTGGTATTCTGCAGCATATTGCATCCTGAGCGAATCGATAGCTGCAATTTCGAACTGTGCGATGCTGGTAGCAAGCTGTGCCTCGAGCAGGCCGGTGTTCAGCCTGTTGTCTGCCTCCTTTTTCTTCAGGTCGGCTTCTAGAGCCTGTATCGTGGAAAGCTGCCTCTCATATACCGACTGCAGGTCAGGTACCGACAAAACGCAGATTGTATCACCCTTACGTACATAAGCTCCGTCTGCGGCAAGCCGTATAACTGTCATCTGACCGAACATGCTTCTCGGAGGGAGTACGGGAAAGTTCACAACAGCCTGGATTGTACCCGAGGTACTAAGCACTTCCCTGAAATCAGACCTCCTGACCTGGTAGGTTAGCACAGTATCCTGGTTTCCTTTCCGGCATGAAAAGGAAAGAAAAAAAGTCATAAGGATAAGTAATGACAGAACCTTCATGTTCCTTTCCGGCGCCTCCGTTTTGAAAATTGTCAGACCACACTCGAACATAAATTTACGAATAAATTAACTATGATTATAGTTTTAAGGAAATTTTATTTCTCTCCCGCACAGATTATCAATGAGATGGATAAATCTGCCCGCTTAAACTTAATAATCCCGGAGCGGTCGAAAAACCGAAGGCCGGTGCATGACTCGAAATCAGTTCATTGATTCAACAAACCGGGAGCGAGGGGAGATGGCAGTCGAAAGTCCGACAAGGGACCATCCTAATTGAAATGCATGTTAAGGAGGGGCATCAGGCGCAGGCCTTTCCTGTTGTTTCCGGCAAAGTTCAGTAAACCCAGCTGTACTCCATGCAGCTCAGTCGTCTTGTTTACAAGTGCAATTGTCAATCCATGGACCTCATAGATTCTTGCATAACCGGCAACAGTCAGACCAAAGGTCGTACCGGCCTGGAGATATCCGGCAGTAAGTGTGCAACCCCTGATAGTCTCTTTGCCGTAGATGCCGGCAATTGCAGCGGCAAGCCCGTTGATGTCGCCTTCCGACATTACTGCAAGACCGCTGACATTCAGTCCGTTTACAGCCCGGGATGCATTTGAGAACAGCGATGACACTGTTAGTCCGTTAATAACATCGCCTCCAAGCATTAATCCGCAAACTGAAATGCCGTTAAGCTTCGAGGAAGCGATCCCGATTCCTGCGAGCGACAAGCCGCTAACAGATTCACAGCCAGCCGCACCCACGAGAAAGACACCCAACGGTCTTATCTTCTTTGCATTCACAATAGTCCCGACTGATAAACCATTTACAACTGCATCGGGATTGAGAGCTGTTTTAAACTTTGTCCAGAGGGTGAAGTTTATTCCGTTTATGCGCTGCACATAACTGTCGGCATAATTGAACCTGATACCGTTGAACTCAGCTGAATTGCCGAAGCTGAGACCGTATTTCCGTAAGGGGATGTTAAGAGCTTTGCCGCCTGATCCGGTATCCTGTGCCCTTATATTGCTATTCAAAAGATAAAAGGCCGCTAGAATAAGAACCAGTAACTTTTTCATGGCTGCAAAATTGAGGTATTGTGCAAGCACCCGCCGAGGTTTAATCAAAGTTAAACTATATTATCGAAATATTTAAGCCCCGGCATTTGCCTGAAATGGTCTGAATGCCGGAAAGACTACTTTCGCAAAGCTGTCAGTGCGTTTGGTAAATAGGAAGTATGAAAGGCATACCAGCTTTGAACCGCCTTCCAATTAACTTTCTTATTCTAAAATATTCCTCATATACTCGATGCACTTCGTGACTTCCTTCACGGGGTCTGATCCTTCAGGTATTGCATACTCCAGCTCGAGGTCTACGTTTATCGGCCATCTCTCCTTTTTTATAAGAAGCAGGACGTCGGCTATGGGGGTTTCACCCTCTCCGAAAGGCATGTTTGCATTCGGTTTGGCATGCTTTGGTCCGGTCTTGTCCTTGACGTGTATGCTCGGGATAAGCTTGTGGTATTTTTCGATAATTGCATTAGGGTGCAATCCCGTACTCCCGTAATAGTGACCTATATCGAGGTTGAGCCTGTTGGCAGATGAATAACCGAGATATTTATCGATGTCGAAGCCCGGCATCCCGAACTGTCCGTGTGTATGATAGATCGCCAGGCTCTTATGCTTCTCTGCAAATTTGCCAAGCCTCTGCGATGCCTGGTCAGTGAATTCATCTGTAACGCCATAAGCACCAAGAGTTTTGGCAGCATTGAATGCATAATCAATTTCCTCATCACTCCAGCCGGAAGGCACGAATTTGGCAATGTGGATGTTCACGCCCGCATCGTTGTACATCTTTCGTATCTCCGCATACTTCTGCATCGGAAGCGACAGCCTCCATTGACGCTGGGCTTCCCTCAACCCTGCCTGGGCTTTTTCACGTTCAGCCTTCTCGGCATCGGAGAGTACGGTGCCGGGAGCGACCCTGGGAGGAGCCTGGGGAAGGCCGAGTGTTTCCTCCAGGACGAGACGCATCTCCACGGAGCTTACCCCCGACTCAAGCAGGTACTGAAGAACTTCATCCGCCTTGTGAGGTATACTGCGGTAGCAATAGGTTGTAAGTCCAAGCTGGACTCCTCCAACTTTTGAATTCGGCTTTTTTGTCCTGGTACTTGTTGCAAGCGGTAAGCCTGCCGGCAGGATGCTGAATGCCGCCGCACCGGCAGCCGTGCCAAGAAACTGACGCCTTGAGATCTTTGAAGCTTTCATATAATAGGTTTTAACAAGTAGATATCGCTTTCATCAAATATCCGTAAAATTCCTGATGATTAAAAGAAAAACAAAATATGAATTCATCTGCCGTTTCCGGGGCGTTCAATCTATTTTTCTGTGCAAATGTTAATACCTTTATTAAATTAAAGATACTAAAATACTATCTGCCAGTTATATGAAAACCAAGGAAATGCATTCCAGAAGGAACTTTATTAAAACAGCAGGAGGAGCTTCGCTGGCTCTTGCAGGTGCAACAGTACTTACACGGTGCAGCAATGATACTCCCGGCAGGACTCCGGGCCGGGACGGAACAATTTTCAAGGGCGAGCCCGCTTCGTCTGCAGACAGGCTGGAAAGGGTTAAGCTAGCTGCCCTGGGCATGCAGCGCTACGACTGGGAACAGGGAACGCTCGGGCAGGCCTTTCTTGAGATGGGAGAAACTGACCTTGCAATCTCATTTGCGCGCGGAGCC
>JALOMK010000187.1 GCA_025455505.1 Bacteroidales bacterium | reverse complement strand
AATCCTAAATCGTTGTTTATGTGTTTCTTAGCACGTAACTATCAGATTATCAAGAGTTAAACAACGGTTAATAACTACCCGTTCAAATGTTAATAAACTTGAAATGCTACACTTGCACGAGGATGACAGCTTGCATAATTTAGCAGTTACCCGATTTACATAGAAGTAGTCAATGTAATCTCAACATTATCAGGGAATAACTGTTTTATTATTTACTATATGGGAGATCTGTTTGTTCAGGAGACGCCCGTCGTCAGTGAAAAGAAAGATAAGGAAATGGAGGCAACCGAAGTGCAGAAACAAGTTAAGAAAGAGAGGCAGGAGCCGGGAAAGGCAGCGGACGGAAGAACTATCTACTCACATGACGAGGCAGTTGAAGCCAGCATTGAATATTTTGCCGGCGACGAGCTTGCTGCAAGAGTGTGGGCAAACAAGTACGCACTTAAGGACTCCTACGGCAATCTCTTCGAGAAAACTCCGGATGACATGCACAGGAGGCTTGCCAGGGAGATTCACAGGATAGAGCTCAACTATAAGAACCCGCTCCATGAGGAGTTGATTTACAGTGTTTTAAAGGATTTTAAGTACATTGTCCCCCAGGGCGGTCCCATGACTGGCATAGGTAACGATTACCAGATTGCATCGCTTTCGAACTGCTTTGTAATTGGTAATGACGGATCATCTGACTCCTACGGAGGCATCATGAAGATCGACCAGGAACAGGTGCAGCTCATGAAGCGCAGGGGAGGCGTCGGGCACGACCTTTCGCACATCAGGCCCAAGGGAACACCAGTGCTGAACAGCGCCCTTACATCAACGGGGGTTGTTCCCTTCATGGAACGATATTCGAATTCCACCCGGGAGGTTGCCCAGGACGGACGAAGGGGAGCACTGATGCTTTCAATATCAATAAAACACCCTGACTCCGGGAAGTTCATCGACGCGAAGCTTGAAAGCGGAAAAGTAACGGGAGCCAACGTGTCGGTAAAGCTTACCGACGAGTTCATGCAGGCTGTTGAGAACGGTACCGCATTCAGGCAGCAATACCCGATAAATTCCGAGAATCCGAAGTTTGCTAAGGATATCGATGCAAACGAGCTATGGAACAAGATAATTCACAATGCCTGGAAATCGGCTGAGCCGGGCGTGCTCTTCTGGGATACAATAATCCGCGAAAGCCTTCCCGACTGCTATGCAGACCTGGGTTATGCAACAGTTTCGACGAACCCCTGCGGGGAGATACCTTTATGCCCCTACGACAGCTGCCGCCTTCTTGCGATAAACCTGTTCAGCTATGTAAAAAATCCCTTCCTGGAAGATGCGGAATTCGACTTTGAACTTTACAGGGAGCATGTCGGTCTTGCCCAGCGCATGATGGATGACATTATTGATCTCGAGCTTGAAAAGATTGATGCGATAATAGCGAAGATCGATGCCGATCCTGAACCTGAAGAACTCAAGAGGGTAGAGAAAAACATGTGGATAAACATCCGCAAAAAAGCCAAGGAAGGAAGAAGAACGGGCATAGGAATAACTGCTGAAGGTGACATGCTTGCAGCCCTCGGCCTCAGGTATGGAAGCGATGAAGCCACGAGTTTTTCGGTAGAGGTTCATAAAACCCTCGCTCTCGAAGCTTACAAATCATCGACCTACCTTGCAAAGGAAAGGGGCGCCTTCGCAATTTACGAAGCAGAGAGGGAGAAAAACAATCCTTTCATCCTCAGGATGAAGGAGGCTGATCCCGTCATGTACAGCAACATGGTGAAGTACGGCAGGCGAAATGTCGCCCTCCTTACAATAGCCCCGACAGGGACAACCAGCCTGATGACACAGACGACATCCGGCATAGAGCCCATCTTCTCGACATTCTACAAGAGGAGGAGAAAGGTCAACCCCAACGATAAGGATGTCAAGGTCACCTTTAAGGATGAGGTGGGCGATTCATGGGAAGAGTTCAACGTTTTCCACCATAAGTTCGTTGACTGGCTGAAGCTTAACGGCTATGATCCCGGTGAGGTTACAAGGATGAAGGATGATGAGATAGAAGCAATAATCGCACGCTCGCCTTACTACAAGGCAACTGCCAATGACGTCGACTGGGTTGCAAAAGTCAGGATGCAGGGGGCTATCCAGAAATGGGTCGACCATTCAATCAGCGTCACAATCAACCTGCCTTCGGACGTTAAGGAGGAACTCGTCAGCGAGCTTTACCTCACTGCCTGGAAATCGGGCTGCAAGGGAGCCACAGTGTACCGCGACGGTTCAAGGAGCGGGGTCCTTATCTCGGGCAAGCCCGAAACTACAAAGGAAAGACCGAAACGGCCCAAGGCTCTCGACTGCGACGTTATCCGTTTCAATATCAATGAGGAAAAATGGGTAGCCTTTGTCGGGATCAAGGACAACAAGCCTTACGAAATATTCACGGGGATCGCCGACGAGGAGATATTCCCGATTCCGAAAAGCATTATCAAAGGCAGGATAATAAAGATAAAGGCCGAGGACGGCAAGACACGCTACGACTTCCAGTACACCGACAAATACGGCTACAAAAAGACTATCGAGGGGCTCTCGCACATGTTCAATTCCGAATTCTGGAATTATGCAAAACTTATCTCGGGGGTTCTCAGGCATGAGATGCCTATACAGGACGTTGTGAACCTTATCCAGTCGCTGAGGCTCGACAGCGAGTCGATAAACAACTGGAAGAACGGCGTTGAAAGGGCTCTCAAGAAATACATTCCCAACGGCACAAAGGCAAAAGGAAAATGCGGCGAGTGCGGTTCCGACAACCTTGTCTATTCAGAGGGCTGCCTCATTTGCAAGGACTGCGGATCGTCGAAGTGCGGCTGATCGCCCCCTGCTGACACGAAGGCGCTGGTGATAGCAAAACTGCAGCAAGTCAGCGGAAAGTACAGATTATCATCTGACAGCTCTTATAAGGCCCCTCCTCAGGTAAGGGGCCTTTAATTTTTTATCATAGTAGTTAATCATGTAACCCCTTGAGGGGCTCACATTGAATCCATACCCCGAGAGCAGGGCTGTGAACTCACTTTCATCCTCGTTCCTGTGGTAGGTGCACAGGGCGATCCGTATCGGCCGCTGCGACCTGAAAAGGCCTTCGCAGCCGCTCAGCACTGCTGATTCGGCACCGTCGACGTCTATTTTAAGGAAGGTGACATCGCCGTTGCTGCCAATAAAAGTGTCGAACCTGGCATGCCTGTCATCATCATGAGAGGAGAGGTATTTGTTTATTATCACAACCTTATCCTTCCAGGGCCCGAACGTAGCCCTCAGCGCCTCAGCCCATTCCCTGTCGCGTTCAAACAGGTATATCCTTTTTACCCTGTCGACGACAGCAAGCGAAAAGTTCCCCTCGGCGGCACCTATATCGGCAATAACATCATCAGAACTTACATCAAAACTGCCTGACAGGTACCTGTGGGGGCTGGCAGGATCCTGCTCGCACATCAGGTCGGAGTAAGCCCTCCTGATCCGCTCTTCGCTCCAGCGCCTGCGGAAGTAAAGCCTTTTTCCATCCTGAATAACATAACGCATTCCAAGACTCTTATCTGTAAAAACTTCAACATTCCGAGGAGAATAGTTGTGCTGGAAAGGATAGGGGAAAATCGACACCGGGTTCGATTCGAGGTATTTCAGAACTTCTTCGAGTTCACTGTTTATTTCCCGTGGGGGAAATCCTGCAAAATAACGGGGTATTCTTTTACCAAGCGACCGCAGCAGAATCCTGGTACGGACAGGTTTGGGCACAAGGGCCCTGTAAATCTGGAAAAAAATTTTGTTCATATTTTTTCCTGCCTGGGCATTAATTTTTCAGGACGCCAAGTTCCCTGCCTGTCTTTTCAAAGGCGGCGATGGCCCTGTCGAGATGCTCTGTCTCGTGGGCTGCCGAAAGCTGTACCCTGATCCTTGCTTCTCCCTTAGGTACCACCGGGAAGTAGAAGCCTATAACATAGATACCCTCGCCGAGAAGACGTGCCGCAAACTCCTGGGAGAGCTTTGCGTCGTAAAGCATGACGGCGCATATTGCCGACCGTGTGGGTTTGATGTCGAATCCGAGCTTTTTCATCCCCTCGATGAAGTACTCCGAATTCCTGTGAAGCTTATCCTGGAGGGTGTTTGTTTCTGTCATCATTTCTATCATCCGGATGCCGGCAGCTGCCACAAGCGGTGGTATTGAGTTTGAAAAGAGGTAGGGACGCGACCTCTGCCTGAGCATTTCTATAATCTCCTTCCTGCCGGTTGTGAATCCGCCGATTGCCCCTCCGAAAGCCTTGCCCAGCGTTCCCGTAATAATCTCGACCCTGCCTTTAAGGTTGTAAAGTTCTGTGACACCACGCCCGGTATTGCCGACGACGCCTGCAGAGTGCGACTCGTCTACCATAACGAGCGCATCGTATTTTTCAGCCAGGGCAACTATCCTGTCGAGAGGGGCCACATTGCCGTCCATTGAGAAAACTCCGTCGCTTACTATCAGGCGGAACCTGCAGTTCATTGCGCTCTTAAGTTGTGCCTCAAGGTCTTCCATGTCGGCATTTGCATACCTGAAGCGCTGTGCCTTGCAGAGCCTCACGCCATCGATTATCGATGCATGGTTAAGGGCATCTGATATGATTGCATCCTCCTCGCCGAGGAGAGGCTCGAACACCCCCCCGTTGGCATCGAAGCAGGCTGCATATAGTATCGTGTCCTCGGTTCCGAAGAAGCCTGCAATCTTTTTTTCAAGCTCCTTGTGCAGGTCGCTTGTTCCACAGATGAACCTTACCGATGACATGCCGTATCCGTGATCATTGAGAGCCTTCGTTGCTGCCTCAACCAGGGACTTGTCGGCCGAGAGGCCGAGGTAGTTGTTTGCACAGAAGTTAAGGACCTTCTGCCCGGTGCTGAGCGTTATCTCAGCGCCCTGTGGCGACACTATTACCCTTTCATTCTTATAGAGCCCGGCTTCCCTTATTTCGTCAATTATCCCGGAGAGGTGTTTCTGAAATGATGTATACATAATGAATAGTATATGTTAATATGTTAATGAGGCATTAATGCTGCCCCTTAATCGTTCTGACCCGGACCCGCTTGATGCCTTTAAAGCTGCAGCCCATTGACAGTTGTTGCCCCTATGCACCATAGTTTCCTGAACAGCTGATGCACCAGCAGGGCCGGGCCCTGCAGTTGATTGCTCCTCTGCAGTCAGCGCCGTTTCATCTTTGCTGATCAT
>JALOMK010000186.1 GCA_025455505.1 Bacteroidales bacterium | reverse complement strand
TTATGAACTTGAAAAAGCAGGCCGTGAAGACTTCGAAAGCACTTATAAAAGAGCCAGGGGCTTCATTGAGGCAGCAGCAATTAACGAAAAAGCCACACTCGCATCATCAGCAGAAATTGTAACGGATGTTACAAAATTCGACCCTTATCTCAGGAAAATGAATTCAGCAATTGACGCCACTGCAAAAGCCTCGCTTGATGCCTTCAATGCCTGGGCCGAGACACGCGCAAAACACCTGGGCCTGAAAGGGATTGATTTCAGCGCATCGGAAACTGAAATCAAGGCAGGAAAACTTATTCCCGTTCCCACCTCTCTTGTAACTGAAAAGGGATATCGCGGGTATACGGATTATATTGGAAAACTCGATCCGAAGATCAGGGAGCAATACCCTGTAAAGGGAAGAATGTTCGACACCCAGGAACTGGGAAGGCTTTGCAACGGGAAGAACTCGGCTCTTGACATTAAGAAACTTATCGATTCCCAGTTGCGCCAGGGCGAAACTGATCTTCAGGATATAATAAATTACATATATATCCTCAGGGAAGCGGGACTAGTCTCATTCAGGCTCTGAACAGCAATCGGCAGGGCCGATCCCGGCCTGCGATGCTTTAAAAGGGGTCCCCGTCGGGGATTACAGGTAACGGAGGCGGCTCCGTGACCCATTCGATAGCCTGTTTAAGTATGCGGCGAAATGAGGGATTCTCATATGTCGGCACATCATGGCCGCTCTGAAGGGTAACAATCCGAGCCTTCCCGTATTTTTTCGTCCAGCCAATAACCGGCGTACTCGATGGTTCGCTTGTTGTAAGCAGGGGTGTGACTCCCTCTTCCACATAATACCCTTTGTAGGTTTCGTCATTGATCTCGAAATCCTTCACTCCCTTTGTTACCGGATGGTTTTGATTCGACACCTTGACAACGAACTTCAGGTCGTGAACATATGAGCTGGGCTCAAAGCTTTTAGTTCCTACCGTTGTTTCGTTGTGGAAATACTTGCCCCCGATTATCCTGAAGTATTCCGGCCAGTTGTCGAAGGCACATATGCTGTGATGCAGGGCGATAACCGGCTTTCCCATCCTGATGCATTCTGTCATGTTGCGCTTCTGTTCATTATCGATTTCCTGGAACATATGATAAAACAGAAGAACATCGTACTTGTCCCTGTTCTGAACAAGGAAATAATCATAAGCGCGGGGAAGTTCCTCTATATCGAATGTTATATTGTCGCCCAGGCTTTCCATCATCTGCATGAACATTTCCTTGTTGTAGCTATGACCGCCGGTTACGACCAGGACCCTCACCGGCCCGGTGCGTTCAGGCTGCTGTGCCTCTGCTGGTGACAATATGGCGAGGCAGAGGATGATCAGAATAACCTTGTGCATGATGGCTATATTAGTTATACCCGATACTATTTTTTAACAGGCCTGTAGTCGGTGCGCAGAACCCTGAATTCAGTCCGCCTGTTTATCTGGTGAGCTATTTCCTTCTGCTCTTCCGTTGCAAGCGAGTTGATATACTGCTCAGTAAGTGTGACGCCTGTCTTCAGGAAACTGTTCTGCTCAGTAATATCAGATGAAACGACCTTGGGTGAGGATTCTCCATAGCCCCTGGGTGAAAGCCTGCCTGCCTCTATCCCTTTGTCGATGAGGTACTGCACAACAACCTGTGCCCTTTTCTGCGACAGTTCCTGGTTATATTGCTCGGTATCGCGTGAGTCGGTATGGGACATG
This sequence comes from Bacteroidales bacterium, assembly GCA_025455505.1. Lineage (GTDB taxonomy): Bacteria > Bacteroidota > Bacteroidia > Bacteroidales > VadinHA17 > LD21. The sequence goes on along the minus strand of JALOMK010000186.1, from coordinate 3,503 downwards.
AGCTCTATTGTAACCTCCGGGTTGTCAAGCAAAGTCTCCACAAGTTTATCCAATGATACCATCGACTCGGGCCTCAGATCCCATTTGCCAAAATCGTAGAGAATATTCGGAAGCTCAATGGGCTTGTCGGTTGCCGTGAGGAGAATAGTCACCATGAAGTCGCGGCTCTTTTCCTGTCCCTTTGTTGTTTGCTTGTCTTTACCGTTCAGGTAACCCTTCCTGGAGGCCACGAAAATGTAGTCGACATTCGGCTTGAGAGCAAATTTGAAGTCGCCGCCCGCCCCGGTCTCCGCCTGGAGATTCGATCCGTCGCTTGCAATCAGCTGTACTGTTGATTGCGCAATCGGGCTGCCTGTCTTTTCATCCTTCACAAGTCCGGTGACATTGAAACGAAGCGGAGGCATCTCAAAGGAGTAAAGGTCGTCATTGCCTCTTCCCTTCCTGGCGGAACTGAAAATTCCTTTCTCAAGGCCGGCAGCAAATGAAATACCAAAATCATCGGAAGAACTATTGATAGGGGGCTTCATATTCTGGATAAGCCAGCGTCCATCGGGCTGAAGCTGTGCCCTGAAAATGTCAAGCCCCCCCATGCCAATATGCCCGTCGGAAGCAAAATAAAGCATCCCGTTATCCCGTACATAGGGAAAGAGCTCGTCACCCTGGGTATTGATTTCGGGTCCCGCATTAACTGGTTTCGACCACCCGCTGCCTGTCCTGCTTACATACCATATATCCTTTTTGCCGAAGCCTCCGGCCATATCCGACACAAAGTATAGCGTCGATCCGTCCGGGGAGATTGCAGGATGGGCAGTAACCATTGTATCGGGAAGTATTTCAAGGTTTACAGGGTCGGCCCATGATTCTCCCTTGCTTCCCGAGAACATGATTACGCAGCCTTTCTTATCGCGTTTCCCGGCTTCGCACCTTGTAAAGAAAACTTCAGAGAAATCGGCTGAAAAGGAGGGAGCCCCGTCTTCAAATTCGCTGTTCAGCACATCCACCGGTACAGGAGTGCTCCATTTTGATTTCTTGTCGAGACGTGTTTCGAAAATATCCGTGAAACTCTGTCCGGTAGCCCCGTGAGTTTTGTTTCCGGCCGCATCGTCACGGGAAGAAGTAAAGTACAAAAGCCCGTCATCGCTTCGTGCAAAGGCCGGACTGTAGTCCGATTCCTTTGAATTGATGTCCTTCATTTCATCGATCCTGTAGGCCTCGGGATTCTTCATCCACTCAAGAGCCAGCTCGCAGGCCCTTATCTCCTGGTCGGCCCTGGAGTCGGAAGGAGCAATCTGCTTGTACTTCCTGAATTCCTCAATTGCCTGCGCCGGTCTTCCGTTCTTCTTTATAGACTCGGCAAGGCGATACTGAGCTTCCGGCTTTGAAAATGATGACTTTACAGCAAGCTTATACCAGGTCTCTGCATTTTTAGGGTCATTAACAAGACGGTAGCACTCACCTATCATGAAGATCAGCTCGGTACGCGCTGCCTTGTCCGATTTCCTTGTTTTCGAATATGCGCTTTTGAACTGGTCTATGGCATTATAATACTCCCCGGCATAATACGATGAATATGCTCTCTCGCTCCTCTTCTTCTGTGCCACGGCATCGGTATGTGAAAGGGAGAAAACAAACAGTGCAACAAGAAACCAGTTCTTCATTCCGCCACCCTTAATTTGATGATAAAAGTAATCATTTTAGCTGATAGTGATACTTTATGTATAAACGTCCGGGGAAGCCTATTATTATGAGACAGGGGACCTCGTAAGAAGTCCCCTGCTGCATAACTATGAAAAACCAACCAACCTTTACCTTGTGAAAAGCAACTCCCTGTATTTGGGAAGGGGCCATATCTCGTTGTCGACAATCAATTCGAGCTTGTCGATATGATACCTGATGCTGTCGAGGTAGGGCTTAACCTTGCTTTCATAGGCTATAGCCATTTTATATGCATCTTCAATTGCATTTGCCTTTTTCCTTTCCTCAACCATTTCGTTTACAAGCTTCTTAATATTCGAAATATGGTCTGAAATAGTTATAATCATTTCTTTCCGCGGGCCTGCCAGCCTTTCGTATTCAATCTCGCTGAATATCTCCTTGAGCCCCTTAACGTTCTCAATTAGTGAGCTCATATAGTTTATTGCCGTTGGAACGATATGGTTTATGGCAAGATCGCCGAGCACCCTGGCCTCTATCTGTACCTTCTTTGTGAATTTTTCATATTCAACTTCAACCCGGCTCTCGAGTTCCTTTGCAGTGAAAATGTTGTTTCCGATAAGGACTTCCCTTGATTTGGGCGTCAGGAAGGTCCTGATTGAATCAGGAACGCTCGCAATGTTTGAAAGGCCTCTCTTTTTGGCCTCCCTGTGCCATTCCTTGCTGTAGCCATCACCTTCGAACAGGACATTTTCAGATTCAATTATGTATTTCTTAAGGACCATGAAGATGGCTTCATCCTTGGTTCGTCCCTTTTTGATTATGGCATCCACATCCTTTTTGAAAAGCTTCAGCTGATTTGCCACTGCCGTGTTAAGGACTATCATTGCAGAACTGCAGTTTGCCGATGAACCCACGGCCCTGAACTCGAACCTGTTGCCTGTGAAGGCGAAAGGAGATGTCCTGTTCCTGTCGGTGTTGTCGAGAAGTATCTCCGGTATCTTGCCGATTCCAAGCTTCAGTTCTGTTTTCTGGGCCGGTGTCATTTTCTTGTCGGTTACCTTGCTTGCAAGGTTTTCAAGCATGTTTGTAAGATATGTCCCCACAAAAACTGAAATAATCGCAGGTGGCGCTTCATGGCCGCCAAGACGGTATGAGTTCGACTCATTCATAACAGAAGCCCTGAGTATCTCATTGTTGTTATATACTGCTTTAACAACGTTCACAAGGAAGGTAAGGAATTGCAGGTTTGTCTTTGGATTCTTGCCTGGCGAAAGAAGGTTCACACCTGTGTCTGTAGCCATCGACCAGTTATTATGTTTACCTGAGCCGTTGATCCCTGCAAAAGGCTTCTCGTGAAACAGGACCCTGAACTTATGCTTTCGTGCCACACGTTTCATTACATCCATAAGCAGCTGGTTATGGTCCACGGCCAGGTTTACCTCCTCATATATGGGAGCGCACTCAAACTGGTTCGGAGCAACCTCATTATGACGCGTCTTCACCGGGATTCCAAGGCGATAGGCCTCATATTCAAAATCCTGCATGAAAGCCATTACCCTTCCGGGGATCGAACCGAAATAATGATCAGACAGCTGCTGGTCCTTTGACGACTGGTGCCCCATCATTGTCCTTTCGGCAAGCATAAGGTCGGGGCGTGCGTAGTACAAAGCCTCATCAATGAGGAAATACTCCTGCTCAACACCCAGTGTGGCAATCACCTTTGAAACATCCTTGTCAAAATACTGGCAGACATCGGTGGCCGCCCTGTCGAGCTCGGAGAGGGCTTTAAGAAGGGGAGCCTTGTAGTCAAGAGCCTCGCCTGTGTACGATACGAAGATTGTCGGGAT
>JALOMK010000185.1 GCA_025455505.1 Bacteroidales bacterium | reverse complement strand
AATCTTCTTCTGAGACCCACCATCCGCATGGAATATGCACCATTTTTCTGTAAAACATATCAAGCTCTGGCAGGGTTGCCTCAAAATCTCTCAGGAATGAGTGGGAATCATTCCTCTTATGCAATTCAGAAGCCATGATTCCATTTTCCGCCAGCTTCTTTATAAATTCTTCACGATTTTCAACCTTCAGAGTATAAAGCCAATATGAAGGTTCACTTCCAGCGTAATAGTCAATCAATTCAATGCCGGGGATATTACGCAGATGATCATCATAATAGTGACCGTTCTTCACGTACTTGCAAATGATCTCATTTATCAGGCTCAACTGGACCAGACCAATGGTTGCATTTACATTATTCATGTGATATTTGAAACCCTGTACCTTAATATCGTTTTCGAGTCTTCCGACATTCTTGTCGATCCCGAACCATCTTACAAGTTTTCCTATTTCATAATCTGATCTGTCACTGATCTGAAGAACTCCACCATCAATTGTAGTAAGATGTTTTATTGCCTGAAATGAAAAAACGGTGAAAGGGAAATGCCCGCCACAGGCAACATTATTGAATTTGGATCCTAAAGCATGTGCAGCATCCTCAATAACGGGAATATTAAAGCGGGCTGAAATTTCCTGGAATTTCGGGACATTGACCGGAATCCCTGCATAATCGACTACAAGTATGGCCTTTGTTTTATCATTAATATTGCTTATGACTGAATCCGGATCAATGCAACCGGTAGCGGGATCTATATCAGCATATCTGATCTTTGCTCCTGCCATCTTGACTGCCACGTTAGTAGGTTCTGCAGTAAGGGGAGTTGAAATTACTTCATCGTCCTTGCCAACACCGGCCAGGATCAAAGATATGTGAAGCGCTGCCGTTCCTGAATTTAATGAAAGCGAATGACCTTTTCCAATGAATAATTCAAAGCTTCTTTCAAACTCCTCAACTACAGCCCCCTGGGCCACATAGCCACTGTAAAGAACTTCTTCCAGTTTGGGCATCAGGATTTCACGCGGCGGTATATTAGTCTTTACAAGAGGAATCATTTTTATTATCTTAATTGTTCCTTTACGTAGTCAATTGAAAGAAGCAGCTCTTTCAGCTCACTGATAGAAAGCCGTCTGGTATTCTCAGATGTATAGTCCGAATCAACCAGCCTGGGACCATCTGTCTGAACATATTTTGTATAATTCAGATCTCTCATGTCGGCCGGAATCCTGAAATAGTTGCCCAAGTCAAATGCTTTCGACATCTCCTCGCGGCTGCAGAGGGTTTCATACATCTTTTCCCCGTGCCGCGCCCCTATTATACTTATTTCACTGTCTGACTCAAACAACTCCCTCAGGGCAATTGCAAGATCATAAACAGTAGCGGCAGGCGATTTCTGGACGAATATGTCGCCGGGCTCAGCGTTTTCAAATGCAAACATCACCAGCCTCACTGATTCCTCGAGAGTCATCATGAACCTTGTCATACCCGGTTCAGTGACAGTAACAGGCGACTTTTCCTTGATCTGTTTAATGAAGAGCGGAATTATCGAACCCCTGGAGCACATCACATTCCCATATCTTGTGGCGCAAAAAACCGATCCGTTCTGACGCACGATACTGTCGCGTGCCTTTGATATCGCAAGTTTTTCCATCAGAGCCTTTGTAAGACCCATAGTATTAATCGGATATACGGCCTTGTCGGTGCTGAGAACAACAACTTTCCTGACAGCGTTCAGCCTTGCTGCTTCCAGGACGTTCTCTGCTCCCAGGATATTTGTCTGAATTGCCTGAAGAGGGTAAAACTCACAGGATGGAACCTGTTTGAGTGCCCCGGCATGAAAGACGAAATCGACTCCTGTCATCGCGGAATTGACCGAATTGAAGTCCCTGATATCACCGACTATGAAGTTCAGCTTATCATTCTTATACTCAATTCTCATATCCTCCTGTTTCTTTTCGTCCCTGCTGAAAATCCTTATCTCCCTGAGTTCAGAGTCAAGGAACCTGCTCAGAACTGCATTCCCGAAGGATCCTGTTCCGCCAGTAATTAATAGAGTCTTGTCCGTGTACATTGAATTATGTTTGTATGAATAATCCTGCCAGGCAGGAAATATGTCCAACAGTTTTGCCGGCCGATGTCAGGATGTGGCAGCTAGATAGGCAGTGTATCCCGGGACCAGTTCCCTCATGGCAACAACTATATCGCTGTCGGATTTTGAGTACATTGTAAGAAGCAGGTTATTGATCCTTGTCAGGATAAACTCATAGTCGGCATCTGAAACCCTGGCAATCGAAATTTTTGAATTGTGCGTTGGCAACTGTTGCTCCGTATCGCTGAAGAGTTCCTCGTAAAGTTTCTCGCCCGGTCTGAGCCCTGTGTATTTGATCTCGATATCCTGGAAAGGAATAAGGCCTGAAAGGTGGATGAGCTTTACAGCAATGTCTGCAACCCTTATCTGCTGACCCATATCAAAGACAAATATCTCACCACCGTTACCCATAAAACCTGCTTCAAGCACAAGCTGGCAGGCTTCGGGGATAGTCATAAAGAAGCGGGTAATGTCAGGATGTGTGACTGTCACGGGTCCTCCTTCAGATATCTGTTTTCTGAAAAGTGGTATTACTGAGCCATTTGAGCCCAGGACATTGCCGAAACGGGTAGTCACAAACTGTGTTGTGACGCCCTTTCGCCTCGCCTGTGCCTGCACAAGAAGCTCACAGATCTTCTTCGTGGCGCCCATCACATTTGTTGGATTGACAGCCTTGTCGGAAGATATCATGACAAATTTCTCCGTCGCATATTTTATAGCGAGTTCAGAAATCACCTTTGTGCCTCCGACATTTGTCCTGAATGCCTCATGCGGGTTGGCTTCCATCATCGGAACGTGCTTGTAGGCGGCGGCATGGAAGACTATTTCAGGTTTATATTTTCTGAAAATGTGATCCATGCGATCCATGTCGGTAACATCGCCGATTACGAGGTCATAATTGCTCATAGGGAACTTTTCCTTCAGCTCATTGTCGAGATAGAATGCCGGTGTCTCAGCCTGGTCGACGAGTACAAGCTGCCGGTAACTGAACTTTGTAAGCTGCCTCACGATTTCAGACCCTATTGATCCTGCAGCGCCTGTAACGAGTATAGTCTTTCCCCGGAGACCGTTTCCTATTCTTTTAAGATCGAGAATTATTGGTTCCCTGCCAAGAAGGTCTTCAAGCTGTACCTTCCTGAGTTGTCTTACTTTGAGGCTTCCATTTAGCCATTGATCAAAGGAAGGAGTGTCAAGAACCTCGAGATTCAGTCTGATTACTGATTCAAGGACTTCCGTCTTCCTGTCCCTTGAGATATCCTTAATTGCAAAAATAAAAGTCGTGATACCCTCCGCTTCTATGAAGTCCTGAGTGAGTATGTCTCTCGGGTATACCGGGAAACCATCGACCTTCTTTCCGTGAAGTTTCTCATTGTCGTCGATAAAGCCTTTCAGGTGGTATTCGCTCTTAGGGTCGCTTTGAATTACGCGCGAAACCACTATACCCCCTGCCCCGGACCCGTATATAAGTACATTTTTGCGGTGGCTGGTAGGTATGGAGACAAAGACATAGAACATTTTTATCGAGATCCGGAAGAAAAAATGTGCTACTGTAACTGTTCCGAAATGTATGAGCAATATTGAAAGCGGAACATTGAAAAATTGGCTCCAGCTGAATTCCCTGCTGAGGAGGGTAAGAAGGAATAAAAGGACAAGGGCGGCGGTGTTTGTTACAGATATCAGAAATGTGTCTTTTACAGTCGTCTGCCTGATAAGCCCTGCATATGATTTAAAGGAAACCATAAAAATAAGATACACTGAACTCACAAGCAAAGCTTGTTTCAGTGCGAGGGTCATGCTGAATGAAGATAGAACCAGGTTGAACCTCAGCAGGTACGCAAAGAGAAAACATACAAAAACCAGGGAGATATCAATTACAAGGACAAGCCAGCGTGGGAGATAATGCTTTTTAAAAACTTGTATTACCTTGTATTTTAACCTGTTAATCATAATCCGGAAACTACAGTGCGAATTTAGTCAATTTTTCAGAATTGAGGCATTTCAATTCATTGATTAAAAATTTTCAATGCTTTCGCAACGTCAGTCACATTGCGAAATTGTGCACAGATCTGACCATGTGCGTAAGCATATGTCAATTGTAACAAATGTTACAAATTATTCCAGAACCATTTAACTGATTCCGACAACCCCTGTCTGACGTTTTTCCGGGGTGAATATCCGAGAAGTGATTCTGCCTTCTCAATTGATGCCTGGGAATGAAGTATGTCTCCAACCCTGGCAGGTCCGTATTCCGGCTCAATTTTCAATATTTCAGTGTCATAGGCTCCTGCGAAATCACGGATCATCATGAACAGTTCATTAAGAGTTGTTCTTTCGCCGTGCGCGACATTATAAACCTGGTTGATTGCTGCCGGATTTTCTGCCAGGGCAGCCAGCTGGTTTGCGAGTACAACATTCTCAACATATGTAAAATCGCGCGAAACGGAACCATCTCCGTTAATGACTGGGATTCTGTGTTCCATGAGCGATTTGACAAACTTCGGTATTACAGCTGCATAAGCTCCGTCAGGGTCCTGTCTTGGTCCGAACACATTAAAGTATCGCAGGCCAATTACCTCGATGCCATAAAGAGCAGAAAAGTTTGATGCATATAGCTCATCGACAAATTTTGTTATTGCATATGGCGACAGAGGGGAACCTATCCTGCTTTCAATTTTGGGCAGATCGGGGTGGTCGCCATATGTAGATGAGCTTGCGGCATAAATAAAACGCTTCACTCCTTTCTCACAGGCAGCATAGAGAATTCTGACAAAGCCGCCTATATTTACATCGGTCGAAGTTACAGGATCCTTGATTGAACGCGGAACGGATCCAAGTGCAGCCTGGTGGAACACCAGCTCCGCTCCTGCGGCAGCCTGGCGACAGATATCAAGATCACGGATATCGCCCTCAATCAGCCTGAACCTGGAATTTCCGAGGAAGGATTCAATATTCTTCCGCTTCCCTGTTGCGAAATTATCAAGGCAGACAACTTCATTGCCCGCTTCAAGAAGCGATTCAATCAGATTTGATCCGATGAATCCTGCACCGCCTGTGACCAGAACCTTTTTATTCCTCAGAAGAGACACACTAAAATCATTTATCTAAATATAACTTCTAAAAGCTAAAAATATAATATCTGCTGCAATTTACTT
>JALOMK010000184.1 GCA_025455505.1 Bacteroidales bacterium | reverse complement strand
GGCCTGTTATGATTCCTTCAATAGGAAAATTTATCTTACCACGGATCTTCTCAGCAGGTCCTTACTGCTATGCCTTCCTTTTTAAGGTATTCCTTAAGATCTCTTATACCTATTTCCCCGAAGTGGAAGACAGAAGCTGCAAGGGCGGCGCTGCAGGAGCTGTTCCAGAAGACATCCCTGAAATGTTCCAGGGTTCCTGCACCTCCCGACGCAATCACAGGGATGTTGACAATGCTGCTCACATCTGAAGTAACTGTAATTGAGAAACCGTCCCTGGTTCCGTCACTGTTCATTGAAGTGAGAAGTATTTCGCCGGCGCCAAGTTCTTCGGCCTTTCTTGCCCAATCCCGAGTAAAAAGGTTCGTCGGAGTCCTTCCACCGTCAACGTAAACTATCCATTCATTGTCAGCAAACCGGGTGTCTATTGCAACAACCACACACTGGCTTCCGAATTCTGATGCTATTTCGGATATCAGACCGGGGTTACGCACTGCTGAGGAATTGATAGTGATTTTATCCGCCCCTGCACCTATCAGGAGCGATACATCGCCCACGCTCTCGATTCCGCCGCCCACAGTGAAGGGAATGTTTATTTTTCCTGCTATCCTTTCAACAAGGGCTGCCAGTGTCTTTCTCCTTTCAATTGTTGCAGTGATATCCAGGAACACGAGTTCATCTGCTCCCTGTGCTGCATATTCTGCGGCAAGTTCTACGGGATCGCCGGCGTCCCTGAGGTTTACAAAATTTATCCCTTTTACCGTCCTGCCGTTTTTAATGTCGAGGCAGGGTATTATTCTTCTCTTGAGCATAATTCTCCTAATTCCTTTAATCCGATTTTACCTTCATAGATCGCTTTTCCGATGATGGCCCCGTCACAGCCTGTTTCCCTAAGCAGGGCAAGATCTTCAAGCGATGTTATCCCCCCGCTGGCAATAAGCCTGATATTGCAGCCTGCAAGTATTTCTCCGTACAGGGCTGCCGAGGGTCCTTCGAGCATCCCGTCCCTGTCAATGTCGGTGCAAATAACATACTTTACTCCCTGCCTCTTGTATTCCTTAATGTACTCTGTTACCTCGCTTGTCGATTCATCGAGCCAGCCTGAGGTCGCTATCATCCTGTTCCTTGCATCAGCGCCAAGGACTATTCTTGAATTGCCAAAAATGTCAAGCCATTCAAGGAACAGCTCCCTGTTTTGTGCTGCGATGCTGCCGCATGATACCTGGACGGCTCCGGCCCCGAAAGCATCCCTTATATCTGATTTCATCCTGATACCTCCGCTGAATTCAATTTTAAGCCCCGTGGATGATGCGATCTTTTCCAGGACGTACAGGTTTTTAACATTCTTCTCCCTTGCACCGTCAAGGTCGACAAGATGCAGCCATTTTATGCCGTTGTCTTCAAAGCTTCGGGCAATTGCAAGAGGATCGTCAGAATAGGTCCTGACAGATGAGTAATCGCCTTGCGTGAGCCTCACGCAGCGACCCCCGATTATGTCTATCGCAGGTATTATTCTCACAGCTCAAGGAAGTTTTTCAGGATCCTGTCGCCTGTCAGAGCTGACTTTTCCGGATGGAACTGCGTGGCATAGAAATTCCCCCTTTGCATTGCTGCGCTGAAAGGCAGTATATAGTCGCATGTTGCAGTTGTTGCAGAGGATATCTCCGGATAATAGCTGTGCACGAAGTAAACATCCTCCTCAATACCCACTCCCCTGAACAGATCACCTTTAAGGGTAAGGAAGTTATTCCATCCCATGTGAGGGACCTTATCTACGGGAGGGAAGAGCCTTACGCGTGCATCGAACACTCCAAGGCATTCAGTGTCATTCTCCTCCGAGTGGCTGCACAGCAGCTGCAAGCCCAGGCAGATCCCCAGCACCGGTTGTTCAAGAGATAATATTACAGTGTCAAGTCCCTGCCGGCGCAGGCAGTTCATTGCCGAACTGGCTTCGCCGACTCCGGGGAAAACAACTTTTGATGCCTTTCTCAGCTCTTCCGGGTCGTCTGTTATGAGGCTTTCGTACCCCAGGCGGGCGATGGCGTTCTGTACCGACCTGATGTTTCCTGCGTTGTATTTTACTATAGCTATCATATAAGTTCCTTTGTTGAAGGCAGTGCAGGGTTGCCAGTTTTTGATACAGCGGACCTCAGAGCCTTTCCGAAGGCCTTGAACAGAGCTTCTGCCTTGTGATGGTCATTGCTTCCCGTAACCTTAATGTTAAGATTGCATCGTGCACTGTCGGAGAAAGATTTGAAAAAATGAAAGAACATTTCAGTCGGCATTTCGCCGATCTTTTCACCTGTGAATTCAACATCCCATTCCAGCCACTGCCTTCCGCCCAGGTCTAATGCGACCATTGCAAGCGAATCATCCATCGGCAGCACAAAGCTGTAGCGCTCAAAGCCCTTCCTGCCTCCAAGGGCCTTATTCACTGCATCGCCTAAGGTAATGGCTACATCTTCAATCGTATGATGTTCATCTACATGCAGGTCTCCGTCAGCAGCGATCCGCACATCGAGTGACCCATGCCTTGCCACCTGGCTGAGCATGTGATCGAGGAATCCAATGCCTGTCCTGATTCTGCTGTTCCCGCTGCCGTCGAGGTTTATTTCGACTTCAACCGCTGTCTCGCTTGTATTTCTCGAAACCATGGCCGTTCGAGGGCTCCCGCAAAGAAATGAGGCTATCCTTTTCCAGTCGGTCGTGCAAAGGACAGCTTCACTTATGGGCACATCTTTCAGGAGAATGGCCCTGCAACCCAGGTTGCCGGCAAGTTCCACATCCGAGAGCCTGTCACCTATGACGAAGGACTCTGAAAGATCCACGCCACCTGCAAGATACCTGCCAAGCATTGCCGTTCCCGGTTTCCTTGTGGGGGCACGCTGTTCAGGTGTTGTCCTGTCAATAAAGATTTCTTTGAACTCAATTCCTTCCGACCTTAAAATGGAAAGCATTTTGTTGTGGGCAGGCCAGAAGTTCTCCTCCGGAAATGACGCAGTGCCCAGACCGTCCTGGTTTGTGACTATTACAAGCTCATAATCAGTCTCCCTTGAAATGCGGGAAAGCGAGCAGATGGCACCTTTCATGAACGAGAGTTTTTCAAGGCTGTCGACCTGCTCATCTGCCGGCTCTTCGATGATTGTTCCATCCCTGTCGATGAAAAGCACTTTCTTCATAGTGATATTTTTTTCAGAGAATTAATCAGTATTTCATTTTCCTCAGCTGTTCCTACAGTTATCCTTATACAGCCTTCCACAACAGAGTTCCTGTTCCTTGTTACAATTCCCAGGTCAAGCAATGACTTGTATACATAATCTGCCTCCCTTACCCTGATTAGAAGGAAATTTGCATCGCTTGGGAAAACCTTCTCAACAATTTTCAGCGATGCCAGACTGATCTCAAGGCGTTTTTTTTCTGCCAGGATATCAGCCACATTGCTGTCTTTGAGGCCTGGAGTCCTTATCACATCAAGAACTGCTGACTGGTTCAGGCTGCTTATATTGTAAGGGTATTTCATCTTACTGAACAGGCTTATGGTTTCCTTTCCTGAGAATGCCATTCCAATCCTGGCTGCGGCCATTCCATAAGCTTTGCTGAATGTATGCAAAACTACCAGGTTGGGATATTCTTCAATCAGCGGCAGCAGCGAAGGTTTCGTACTGAAATCAATATATGCCTCGTCAACTGCCACTATGCCATTCACAGTTTCGAGCAGTGTAACAATGTCCTCATTTCGCATGCTGTTTCCCGTGGGATTATTCGGGGAACACACAAAAACAAGTTTTGGCTTCTCCTTTATAATAACTTCGACAGCACCACTTATATCTATACCGAACGATTCATCAAGATGAAGTTTAATTACCTCTATGTCATTTGCCTCTGCAGCAACCTCATACATCCCGTAAGTGGGAGGGAAGAGAAGCACCTTATCCTTTCCCGGAGTACAGAAAATTCTGTAGCAGAGGTCTATTGCTTCATCGCTCCCGTTGCCGATGAAGATCATGTCCCCGGGAATATTCTTTATCAATGATATCTCCCTTCTTAATTCCTTTTGAAGCGGATCGGGGTACCTGTTAAGGTTTCCATAGGGACTTTCGTTTGCATCGAGGAATACAGATGCTTGGCCGCTGAATTCATCGCGGGCGCAGGAATACGGTCTCATGCGCTTCACATTTTCCCTGACCAGGTCATTAATCTCTGTTTTCATCAAGCTTTTTTAGTCTTATTGATACTGCGTTCCTGTGCGCATCGAGCATTTCGGCTGCTGCCATTCTTTCAATTACCGGACCAAGTCTCCTGAGGCCATCGCCGCTTAGTTTCTGGAAGGATATCTCTTTCATGAACGATGACACTGACAGCCCGCTGTAGCTTCTTGCATAGCCGTTAGTGGGGAGGGTGTGATTTGTCCCCGATGCATAGTCGCCTGCGCTCTCACAGCTGTATTTGCCAAGGAAAACTGATCCGGCATTGGTTACCTTGTCCGCCAGGACTTCATAATCTTTGCAGTTCAGAATCAGGTGTTCAGGGGCATACATGTTGCTGAAAGCAATGCAGTCGCCGATAGTCGGAAGGAGTATGCACCTGCTGTTTGAAAGAGCCCTGGCGGCTGTCTCCTTCCTGGGAAGAAATTCAAGCTGCCTCCTTGTTTCGTCCAGTATCCTCCCCAGATGCTGCCTTTCGGTGCCGAGCAGCATAACCTGGCTGTCACTACCATGCTCCGCCTGCGACAGCAGGTCGGCCGCAACAAATTCCGGATCAGCATTCCCGTCGGCTATTACAAGAACTTCGCTTGGTCCCGCGGGCATGTCAATTGCAACTCCTTCTGTCTGGACAAGCTCCTTTGCCCGAGTAACATAGCTGTTGCCCGGTCCAAAGATCTTGTAGACCGCCGGGATTGTCTCCGTGCCGTAAGCCATTGCCGCTATTGCCTGCGCGCCTCCGGCCCTGTACATTTTTCTTATCCCCAGCAACCAGGCTGTGTAGAGTATGGCAGGTAATATTGTTCCATCCTTGCCGGGAGGCGTGCAAACAACTATTTCGCCGCATCCAGCCAGCTTTGCGGGAATTCCCAGCATCAGGAAAGTTGAGAAGAGAGGGGCAGTGCCTCCGGGGATGTAAAGGCCGGCTTTTTCAATCGGCAGTGCTTTTTTCCAGCAACTCACTCCTTCAGTTGTAACTGTTCTTAAACTTATCGTTCCCCCGGCTTTATGAAACTTCTCTATATTTGTAGCTGCCGTTGCTATTGCATCCT
>JALOMK010000183.1 GCA_025455505.1 Bacteroidales bacterium | reverse complement strand
CTTTTTCCAAGCCCCGGGGTCCACTGGTACAGCAGGCTTGAATAGTATGATTTTTGTGTCCCGGTGTACTGCCTCAGCCCGAACCATGAATCCTGGTTGTGGTAGGATACGTTGTTTATCCATCCTACTGACATTGTCCTTTCGCTTCCGAAGATTTTGCCGGTCTTGAGAAAGGCTTCTGCTCTTTTAGTCCTGATGTTGATGCCGAAGCCGTCCGACCAGGTATTGTCCTTACCGGGATCATAGGTATACTGACCGCCGGTTCTTTCCTCTTCCAGGTATTTAACCCCAAACCTTATATCACCGGAGGGAGTGAGATAGTCCCACCTGTTGAAAAAATGATATTGTTTAATATCCGGGTCATCCCTGAACCCGTCGTTGTTATGATCCTTGCTGCTCATCTGGTTTTCGCCGTGGGCCATGATCATTGTGCTGAGCCGTTCATTGATTACAGCCGTTACGTGGGCATTGAGCTCCTGCCTGCCGGCATCGCTGATGAAACCGTTGATGTATACCTTCTCGCTTTCAGCCGGTTTTTTGTATTCTACGTTTATCTGTCCGGCCACCGATTCATAACCGTTTCTCACGGAGGAAGTTCCTTTTGATATCTGAATTGACTCCATCCATGGTCCAGGAATATAGTTAAGGCCGTAGGCTGTTGCAAGCCCGTATACCGACGGTATGTTCTCTGCAAGGATCTGGGTATAGCTTCCGGCAAGACCAAGTAGCTGGATCTGTTTCGCCCCGGTTGCGGCGTCGGCGTAATTGACGTCTACCGAGGCGTTTGTCTCGAAGCTCTCGGAGAGGTTGCAGCAGGCAGCCTTTCTCAGTTCAGCGGATGTTATTTTTGTTGTAAGGATCGGGTTCATACGGCTGATAAAAGCTCCGGAGGCCTTTCCCACAACCATTACCTCTCCTATCTCATTGTGCTGGCTCAGGCCGTGACTTAAATAAGTATCATCCTCTTTCACAGTTATTGTGTCGCTCTTATAGCCGATGAAGCTGATCACAAGCTTGTCGGACTGCCGGACTCTCTTCAGCTGGAAGTAACCGGCTGCGTTTGTAGAGGTTCCGATTGTTGTTCCGGCCCAGATCACGCTGGCTCCGGGCAGACCCATCTCATCGCTGTCGGCCGAGTCGAATATCTTGCCTTCAATACTGTGCTGACCGTTGATTATCAGCGGTGCCAGCAGGAAAGGAATTATAAGTATGAATTTTAATTTTCTCATTTTTTTCCATATGAAATGAAACAAAATGCATCATGAAATGACACACGTTTAGTCGCCCGTGGATGCGAGAAGTTTCAGGAAATCAAATGAGAAGCTGTCTGAATTCGATAATCAGTTTCCCTCCTCCATGCTTGTTATGGTGCAGAACCTGGCGGGGATTGATATCTGAATATGATAATTCAGGATCTGTGAAGATCACAGTCTGAAAGTCGAACAGGGGTGTTGTAATGAGCTTGCCTGAAGAAAGGTAGTTTGCAAGTTGTATTTTCCCGGTTACGTAGGTACAGCAGCTCACTGTGTTCTGGTCAGTAGATTCAGATGCACAATGCGATTCAAAATGGCTGCAGCAGTCGTGCTCTGACGAAATTGTTGCCGGGTGGAGGATTCCTGTGCTGACGGAATAGCCATGTTCATGGCAGTGTTTTATAATTACCGACATGCCGGAACTTCCTGCCAGGAGAATGGCTGAAAGGAAGACTGTGAAGAACAATATTGTTATCCTGCCTTTTTTCACTCTGACAAATATATTGAATATTCCATTCATAGGTATAACAAGTGATGAATGCGATTGTTCATGACAGTTTATCAGCTGACGACGCTCTTTTGAAAATATAATATGCTGGTATCCCCACAATTACAGTTAGGGCTGCCACCGATGATTCGGCAGGCCTTTCGAGGTAGGAGAGGACGAGCATTGTGACTCCGGTGAGGATATAGATTACCTGCGTAAGCGGGAAGCCTGCAAGAAGGACAGACCCTGTTTTTTGCCTCCTGAGCTTGAAGACCCCGAAAACTGTGAGTATAGGAAAGATACCCAGGGAGAAGCCCATATAAGTGAGGACCTGCTCGAAAGTGCCTGACAGTGCAAGCACAACCGCGATCATTCCCTGCAGGACTATTGCATTAGAGGGGACATTGAATTTCGGATGGATTTTTGCGACTGATTTGAAGAAAAGTCCGTCGCGTGCCATGGAGTAATATACCCTCGGACCTATTATTATGAAGGCGCTGAGCGACGAGAAGAGTGCAAAAGATATCAGGAGCGAAAAGAGAGTGTCAGCTCCCGGTCCGAAGAGGTTTCCCATTGCAAGTCCGCCAACAGAGATAACACCTTTCATGTCGTCGGGCTTAATGCTGAAGACATAGAGCACGTTTATCAGAACGTAAAGGAGGGTGACGATCCCTGTTCCGATTATGAGCGACCAGGGGAGTATTTTGGTGGGGTTTTTAATCTCGGCGCCGAGGTAGGTTGAGGCGTTCCATCCGCTGTAAGCGAACATTATCCACATCAATGAGAGGCCTATTGTCTTCCAGCCTGCAAGTCCTTCCTGTACGCCACCTCCTGCCGTAAAATTGGAGGTGTCGCCCTGCCCCGATATGAAGCCGGCAAGCAGAAGGAAGACTATCAGTCCCACTTTAAGGAGGGTAAGCACATTTTGAATAAGAGCCCCGGTTTTGATTCCCCTGTAATGAATTGCCGTGAAAATTACAATCACTGAAACCGACAGGAACGTTTTGAATGCCTGTTCCGGCATGATGCCTGTGCCGGCTATCAATGAAGGAAGGGAGGGAAAGGCTCTCAGGAAGTACTCGCTGAAGCCCATTGCCGATGCAGCGATGGGTGCTGAGAAACCTACAAGGAAGGAGACCCAGCCGCTGAGGAAACCGAAGAGGGGGTGATAAAGTCTTGACAGAAAATGATATTCACCGCCGGCTCCGGGCATGGCGGCCCCCAGTTCGCCGTAAGAAAGCGCGCCGCACAATGCAATCAGTCCGCCTGCTATCCACAGGACTATCATCAGCACAGGGTTGTTGAGGCCGGCAAGCAGCAGACCGGAGGTTGTAAAAATGCCTGCGCCTATCATGTTTGCCACAACAATGTTTGTGGCCGGGAAAAGACCAAGTTTTCTCTCCAGGGAGTTATCAGGCATAAGGAGGAGTTTATTCTGATTTCTTATAGCTGATTGAGATGCCTCCTCCCGCTGTATTTACGGTCGTTTCGTAGTTTTTAAGACTCATAACATAATCTAGAAAGGCTCCCTGTCCGCCACCATAGCCCCTGCCCCTGCCCGAGATGTTGTGAGCGGTGAAGCATCCGCCAACCTTCAGGTTGGGATCGATATCGATGAAATAGTTCTTGTACCAGTCCTTGTCGGCATCGCTGAATACAAAGTCGAAAGGTCCTTTAAGTTCCCTCACAAGCTGATGGGCATCTGCAAGCCTTGCGTCGATATATTCAGAGAGACCGGCTTTCCTGAAGTTCTCCAGGGCTGTTTTATGCCTGTTCTCGTCAATTTCTATAGTGATAAGTTTTCCTCCCGTTTTGCTCAGAGCCCAGGCTATCCAGATGCCTGAGTGTCCCGTTGAGGTACCTATTTCAAGGGCGCTTTTATACCTTCCCTTAATAATAAGATCGTAAAGGAGTTGCCCGTCGCTTGCCGGGATATTCAGGTCATACCACTGCCTTGAATGGTCGTTAAGGAATTTCTTCACCTTTTCATCAAGGGCCGGATTTTCCTTCAGGGGCTGGGCCATACAGTCAGCCAGAGAAAGGAAAGCTGCTGCGGACAGGATAAGGAGGAGGTGTGATTTTCTCAGCATAATTGCAGGGATGAGATTAGTGCTTACTTGTTTTCTGACAATCATTTCACTGTAAATATTCCCTTAAAAAACGTAATATAGCAGTTTTAATTATATAAACGCTTCAATGAACACTTTCGTTCAGGCCGCGGAAGGAAACGGGAAGGAAAAAGGCTCTTTTAAGGCAATTTCATCGGACCCGCTCTTCATTTTTCTTGCACTTGTTAGTGTGGCATATCATCTCTCATCAATTTTCTCGCTTGAATACCACAGGGATGAACTCCTTTATTTTGCACTGGCAAACCACCCTGCTGCCGGCTATAATTCAGTCCCGCCCCTTATAGGCTGGGTAGCGTGGCTAATGCAGGAACTATTTGGCCAGTCGCTTTTTGCAGTGAGGATCTCCCCTTCAATGTCGTCCGGTGTGATGGTACTCCTGGCAGCCTCGATAGCCAGGGAGATGGGCGGAAGCCGCTATGCTTCCTTTCTTGCCGCATTCGGACTGATGATTGCAACATTCTTCATGCGTTCATTCTTCCTGTTCATGCCTGTATTCCTTGAAATATTCATCTGGACAATAATATTTTACCTGATCATCAGGTACCTGAACACCCGGAACGACCGCCTCCTTTTGTGGATCGGAATCTGTGCCGGGCTTGCCCTTCTGACAAAGTACCTGGGAGCACTTTTCATTGCTGCAATTGTAACATCCGTTACATTTTCAGGGCACAGGTATATATTGAGGAAGAGGTCGTTGTGGGGCGGGGCGCTGCTTGCATTAATTGTTTTCCTTCCCAACCTGCTCTGGCAGGTGTTTAACGGGTTTCCTGTTTTCGGTCACATGGATGAGCTCTACAGGACGCAGCTTGTGCACATGGACATACCTCTTTTCCTTTCGGAGCAGCTTATGATGCCGGCTGTTTCTTCAGTGTTCCTCGCAGCAGGCATCCTGTTCCTGCTCTTCTCAAAAAAGACAGCTCCTTACAGGCTGGCTGGCCATGCAGCGCTTCTTGTAATTTTTTCACTCATGCTCCTTAAGGGCAAGAGTTATTACACTCTCGGTGTATTCCCCTTTATTATCGCCTCCGGGGCTCTTGCTTTAAGTTTTATCCTGAGGAAGCTCTGGCTGAAGATGGCTTTCCCGGTGCTTTTATTTATTTTACTCCTTCCCATTATACCGATGGGTATACCTGTTTACGACAGGGAAGGCCTTGTAGAATACTTCAATGTGCTTGAGAATAAATACGGCATCGATCTGGGGAGGAGGTTCGAAGACGGTTCAATCCACTCTCTTCCCCAGGATTATGCCGACATGCTTGGCTGGGAGGAGATGACTGCACTTGCTGCCCGGGCCTGGGAGCTGGTGGAGGACAAGGATGCCGCTTTCATATTCGGGGAAAATTACGGGCAGGCAGCTGCAATATCAGTCATAGGCAGGAAGT
>JALOMK010000182.1 GCA_025455505.1 Bacteroidales bacterium | reverse complement strand
ATGATTTCGACGGTGACCAGGACCTCTTCCTTCTGAACTACGGTCCCAACCGCTTCTTCAGAAATAATGGAAACGGTACTTTCACCGACATAAGCTCCCAGACCGGACTGAAAGGACCCGAAAAACTGAACGGATTTACAAAATGGAGCATAGGAGCAGCATTCTGGGACTATAATGGCGACGGGATGCTGGATGTAATGGTAGGAAATTTCCTTGCTTTCGACCCTGCTTATGTTTCAACCGCCGGCCCGGGGGTAATGCCGCATCCGTCAGAATACAAGGGACAGGCATCTATGCTCTATGTCCAGCAGCCGGGAGGCTTCTTTTCTGATTTCACTGAGAAAGCCGGTCTCTTTTACCCCGATTCCAAATGCATGGGCCTCACAGTCCTCGACTATGACTCAGACGGAGACCTCGACATATTCCAGGCCAACGACCATCATCTGAATTACCTTTTCAGAAGGGACGGCACCAGGTTCACAGAAGTTGGGAGGGAAGCAGGAGTGGCAGCTAACAGCAAAGGTGTTGGCACAGGCTCTATGCATGCAACACCCGGAGATATAGACGGCGACGGGCTGATCGATATCCTAGTAACGGACCTCGATTACGGGGCGATGTACAGGAACCTGGGCAACGGACTTTACGAGGATGTAACTGAAAAGAGCGGCATCGCTTCCCATCTGAGAGGAAAAGGAAGCTGGGGTGCGGCACTGTCAGACTTCGACAACGACGGGGACCTTGACCTGGTGTCAGCTAACGGAACGGCAGAGGAACTTATTCTTCAACACCCTGTTCTGCTCGAAAATGACGGAAAAGGCTTCTTCAAAAACACCGGCTTGCAGGCGGGTGAGTATTTCCGCTCCAAACGCTCGGGAAGAGGACTTGCAGTTACCGATTACGACAATGATGGCGACATCGACATTGTTGTTTCCCACGTAGATGGTGACGGTTCAGCTGTATTATTGAGAAATGACGGAGGCAACAGGAATCACTGGCTCGGGCTGTATCTTGTCAGTTCTGCGGGATCACAGTCAGGGGCAGTTGTCAGTGTGACAGCCGGAGGCAGAAAACAGGTTGCAGTTAACCAGAGCTCAACAGGATACCTTTCAAATAATGATCCGAGGTTGCATTTCGGCCTTGGTTCAGCCAAGTTTGCGGACCTTATTGAAGTAGTATGGGCGGGTGGAAAGAAAGAAACTTACAAGGCAATTGAAGCTGACAGGTACCTGATAATAAAAGAAGGAAAGGGCATAGAGGCATATTGAATCATTTAATTTAAACCATATATATCCCTGATATGAACCAATACGTAGAAAGAGTAATAAATCTTACTGAACCTGAAAAGAACGTAATTTACAACATGTCAAATGAGGAGGCTGCCGAAATCCTCCGCCGTGGTGATTCAGAGACTGTCAGAAAAATAGACGGGCAGTTTGCACTCGTGTCTGTTGACGGCAAAACAATAAGGATGGCAAGGTCGATCGGGAGGCCACTGAGGTATTTCATAGCAAAACGACCGGACGGACCTAACCTTGTTATTGCCGAAAGGATTGACACTATTTTCAATTATCTTAAATCAGAAGGACTCGAAGATCAATTCCATCCCTCATATACAAGGATGGTGCCGGCTCATTATATCACAAAAATTGAACTCCTTGGCTGTCCTGATCCCAACCCGGTTTACACACGCTTTTTCACACCTGCAAGAAACCGCTTCAGCCCTGAAGATACCGCTTCGATAGGCGAAATGTACATAGGGACACTTTACAACGAAATAAAGAAATGGCTCAACTTTACTGCCACTTCCGGTCCCGTGGGTGTAACATTTTCAGCAGGCATCGACAGCGGGTCAGTATTCCTTCTTACTTACCATGCCCTTCGCGAACTGGGGCAGAGTCCCTCAAGGCTCAAGGCTTTTACACTCTCGGTGGAAGGTAGCGGAGCCGACCTCGTTCAGGCAAGGGATTTCCTTGGCAGGCTAGGTCTTGAAATGTTCCTTGAACCTGTCGAGATCAGCTTTTCGGAACTCGACTGGAAGAAGGCTGTAAGGATAGTGGAGGATTACAAACCTCTTGACATACAATCGGCAACAATGAACCTTGCGCTTCTTGAGGGAATCCGTTCAAGATATCCCGACTGGGTACATTTGATTGACGGTGAGGGTGGCGATGAAAACCTGAAGGATTATCCAATAGAGGAAAACCCTGAACTAACAATCAAAAGTGTTCTTAATAACCTTATGCTCTATCATGAGGGATGGGGTGTTGATTCAATAAAGCACTCCCTTACATATACCGGCGGCCTCAGCCGCGGGTTCCTGCGTTCCTATGCCACGCTTGACAAGCTCGGATTCAAAGGCTTCAGTCCATATACCCTGCCAAATGTAATTGAAATAGCCGAAGGTATTCCCTACATAGATCTTACAGGCTGGGATCATAAAAAGCTATACGACCTTAAAGGCAGTATTGTAAGTCATGGTGTGAAGGCAGTTACAGGACTTGACATGCCGGTTTTCGAAAAGAGAAGATTCCAGCATGGCGCTGCATCCGGAAGTCACTTTGAGTCCGCATTCCCGGAAAGAGAAATATCATACAGGAAAGAATTCCTTTCATCGTATGAATGATTGTCAGCGGACTGGGATAACTTCAAAACATATTCTTTCTGCAAGAGGCAGAAAAAACAAGGTTTCGCACGAGAGGCCGTACGGTTACATCACGGAGAAGGAATTAACCTTCAATGGAAATGTTGAAGACGTCTCAGTGGTATTCATCACTAACAGGGAATGTCCATACAGATGCCTGATGTGTGACCTGTGGAAAAATACCACAGACACTTCCGTTCCGCCGGGTTCTGTGCCCGGGCAGATCGAATACGCTCTTTCAAGGCTCCCGAAAACTAAACACATCAAGCTTTATAACAGCGGAAGTTTCTTTGACTCGTCAGCCATCCCTGAATCTGACTATCCGGCAATAGCATCGCTGCTCCGCGATTTCGATACAATAATTGTTGAAAGCCACCCGAAGCTTATAAACAAGCGCTGCCTCCATTTCAGCAGCCTTACGGGAGGAAGGCTTCAGGTGGCAATGGGTCTTGAAACGGCTGAAGAAACAATGCTGAAGAAACTGAACAAGCAGATGCTTCCGGGCGATTACAGACGTGCTGTCGGGTATCTGAAATCAAACAATATAAACACCAGGACCTTCATTCTTTTAAGGCCTCCCTTCCTAACGGAGGAGGAAGGAATTGAAGAAGCAATGAAATCTGTTGATTATGCCTTCGATTCAGGAACCGATTGCTGTACAGTCATCCCTGTCAGACCCGGCAATGGCATTATGGACAAGCTCCTTGCTGAAGGCCTGTTCACACCCCCGTCCATCGCCTCGCTTGAGAAGGTTACCGAATACGGGATAATTAAAGGCTCCGGCCTCATGTTTGCGGACACATGGGATCTTGAGTATTTTTCAAACTGTCCGGAGTGCTTACAGGCAAGAACTGAAAGAATCATTAAAATGAACCTTACCCAGTCAATCCCGCCGCCTGTTATCTGCAAATGCGGGCCTGATCATATCCTGCCGGCTTAAATTAATGAATAATAATTCTATCTTTACATTAGGGCGGCAGTCCTGATCACTGTTGCATAACTTTATGTATAGAATCCTGAAGTCAAGATATTCGTCATATCTCATTTATGCTGTCATCCTTCTCGCCTCCTGCACAGGGAAAAGGCAGACAGGAGAAAGTCCTGGTAACGGATCAATTGAAATTAATCCTGATTACAGGAATGTTACCATACCTCCCAATATTGCACCGCTGAATTTCATAATCACTGATGAAGGCCACAGGCAATATGTTACAGCGACGTCATATAAAACCGGTTATGAAGTAACCATTTATTCCTGCAAGGGCACGATTGCATTTCCTCTCCGCAAATGGAAAAGGCTTCTAAGTGAAAGCACGGGCGATTCGGTAAGGATAGATATCACTGTCACTCACAAGAACAAAAAAACGGCGGATACATATTCCTCCTTCAATATTTATGTTGCGGAAGAGCCTGTAGACAAATACATTGCCTACAGGCTCATACATCCCGGTTACTACAGCTGGTCGCGTATCAGGATAATGCAGCGGTCGCTGGAGAGTTTCAGAGAAAAAGCACTCTACGACAACCATCTGCTTGAAAAAAATTGTGCAAACTGTCATTCCTTCAGCGACAGGAGCAATGAGAGGGTAATGTTCCATGTAAGGGGTTCAAAGGGAGGAACATATATCCTGAAGGGCGGGAAACTTGCAAGAACCGACCCAAAGGTTGACGGTATGCCCGGCAGCGCCACCTACCCTGCCTGGCATCCGGGAGGAAGGTATATCGCTTTCTCATCCAACCAGGTAAGGCAGAGCTTTTATTCACAGCCGGAGAAAAGCATAGAAGTCTTTGACCTTGTCTCATCTCTTATCTTATTTGATGCAGAGAGCAATGAAATTATGCTGATCAGCGATGACGACACAACAAAGTACATGTCGACTTTCCCATCATGGTCACCCGACGGCAGGTATCTCTACTACTGCCGCGCGCTTCAGGTAATAAATCCCGATAATCCCGAACTTGAACAGATTAAAAACACGAGGTATAATCTTGTAAGAAGGGAGTTTTTTGCCGACTCCGTGTCATTTGGCCCTCCTGAAGTTATTCTGAATGCAGCTGATTCAGGAAAGAGCGCATCTTTTCCCAGGATTTCACCCGATGGCTCCTTGCTTCTTTATACACTTGCGGACTACGGCACTTTCCCGATCTGGCACAGGGAAGCCGATCTTTACATCATGGATCTTAGCAACGGCAGCTCAGAAGTTATGAATATAAACAGCGACGAAACTGAAAGCTATCATACCTGGTCCTCCAACGGACGGTGGATAGTCTTCAGCAGTAAACGAGCTGACGGAAGAAGCGCAAGGCCTCACTTCGCATACGTTGACAGGAAAGGAAAAACAGGCAGGGAATTCGTGCTTCCGCAAAAAGATCCCGGGGAATATGATTTAATGCTCGAGTCATTCAACATTCCAGAATTTGTCAACAGCAAGATAAACCTGGCCCCGCGCGATTTTGCACGTGCGGCAAAAGCTGAGCCTCTTAAGGCAAAACCTTCAGAAAAGGGACCCGGGAAAAACAAGGAGAAAATCCGGGACATACCACTCAAGGCAAACGAAAAAGCAATACATTGAAAACACCGGATATCAACGGCACAAGGGACAGGTACAGGTTTTTCGTCACATTGA